>JAFUZB010000322.1 GCA_017476845.1 Clostridia bacterium | reverse complement strand
GAAGCGGCCAGGCAAGCCCCAACTGCCCGACGCTCCCGAGCACCACACCGCCAAGCTTGTCTGTGTGCCGTGAGACAAAAGCATGCAGTTCCTGAAGCGTGCTCTCCTCGCAGACCATGGGAAGGTGCAGCCATACGCCGCGCGGAAGGTCCGACAGCCCCTTCTCCAGGGCATCCTCCCTGTAATCCTCAGGCATCCACACAGGGCGCATGTCCCCGGGCAGCTCCTGCAGCTGCTCCGGATCGGCAAACATCAGGAGCGAGGGCTCTGTTCCCTCGGGCAGCACGCACGCATCCGGCGGGAAGCTTTCCCCCGCCCCGCGCGCAACGGCTGCGGTCCGCTTTTCTTCAAGTGAAAGCAGGGCTTCCCTGCGCAGCGCATTGAGTGCGGAGGCCGGGACAAAGGCGCCCTCGGTCTTAGACGAAAACGCGGTCAGCACAAAGGGCGTATCCCCCGTCTTTCCGATCGCGCGCTCCGCTTCCTCGGCGCTCAGTGCACGCTTCTGTGCCGCTTCTACCCTATCCCCGGTGCACACTGCTTCGCTTTCCCCGTCGGAGACCCTAAGCGTAAGCGGCTCCCCGGGCAAGGCGGTCAAGAACGCCGATACCGGAATCGCGGGAATCGGAAGGCGCTCCGCCGCCTGAAGCTGCGCAGCCGAGGTGAGCCGTCTGACCTCGCATCCAGGCCTTACCGACATCCCCGGGCGCAGACGGATCCTGGCTGTTTCCCCTGCACGCACCGAAAGGCCGGAGTAGATCATCTCCCCGTCCCGGGTATGAGAAAAGGCAAGCTGGTCCGTGTCGGCCAGGTCACGCGTGAGAAGCACCCCGGCAAAGCGTCCGTCCCGGGTGACCTCCGTGACACGACCGATGCTCACGCCCCTGTGGCTCACATGCTCACTGTCTATGACCGCGGCATCCTCCGCTCCCATGGCATAGCCGTCCATGAAGCCGCCCCGCTGAAAGATCTGCCGAAGATCCTCCATCTCGCCCGCATCCGGCCGGCTGTCCTCCCCATCACGGGCTTGGCGGATGCCCCTGCTGTAGCTTTCCGTGACAGTCGCCACATACTCCGGCCGCTTAAGGCGGCCTTCGATCTTCAGGGAGTCGACACCCGCCGCCTGAAGGGCATCGAGGTTTCCCCGCATGCAGACATCCCTGGGCGAAAGCCAGGCCCCCTGCACCCCCTGATAGGTGTACATCAGGCGGCAGGGCTGGGCACACCGGCCTCTGTTGCCGCTGCGTCCCCCGATGCAGGACGAAAAGAGGCACTCCCCGCTCACGCTCACGCACTGCGCGCCGTGGCAGAAGACCTCAATCTCCACGGGATGGTCCGGATCCTTCCCGAAGGCCGTACACCGTCTGATTTCCTCCAAGCTGCACTCGCGCGCGAGCACCACGCGGCGGATACCCTGCGCCTGGCAGAAAGCCACTCCGCTCGCGTTATGGATGGCCATCTGTGTGGAAGCATGCAGGGGAAGAGACGGAAAGCATTTTCTCGCGAGATACAGGATACCCAGGTCCTGCACCAGCACCGCATCCACGCGCAGGCTGTCCAGGAGAGAGAGCACCTCCATGACCTCTGCGATCTCCTTATCCTTGACGAGGGTATTGACCGCAACATGGACATGCATGTGATGCAGATGGGCAAAATGCAGCGCCGCTTCCAGGGCTTCCCTGTCAAAATTTCCCGCACCCGCGCGCGCCGAAAAGGCCGAAAAGCCCAGATAGACCGCGTCTGCGCCCGCTGCGCAGGCACGCTCCAGTGCCTCCCGGTTGCCCGCCGGTGCGAGCATCTCCATCCGATGCATTCCGCGCTCTTCCATCTTTTATTTGTCCTTCGCTTATCTGTCCTTCGCCGCTTCCGTGCGCAGTCCCTGAATCTCCCTGCGCAGCCGGCTGTTTTCGTCCTGCGCCTTGATGACCTCATCGGCCAGGGAAATGACCGCAAGCACGGCACTTTGCTGCACGCTCTGTCTTGTCGACAGGGCGATTTCCCGAAGCGTCCGGTCCGCCAGTGCGGCTACGCGCTGCACGTGCTCCGCCGGATCCGAAGATACCAGCGTATAGCCCTTGCCGCCGACATTGACGGCCACCTTGCGCTTCTCACCGGTCTCCATATCTGCCACCTTCTCCTGACTTCAGCCCGCGCGGAAAACCGCGCGGGCCTCTTCTTTACAGTTTTTCGAAGGGATATTCCTCGCCAAAGGTATCCACGCGCACAGACTTCATCACCTGGGGCGTGAGGGGCTTATCGCGCATATCCCGCTTGGTGTTGACGATAGCGTCCGCTACCTCCATGCCCTCCAGCACCTTGCCGAAGGCCGCATAGCCGCCGT
>JAFUZB010000321.1 GCA_017476845.1 Clostridia bacterium | reverse complement strand
GTAATCGAGATCGGCGGAATCGGTGTATGCTGGTGGGAAGGCGCATGGGTACCCGTAGGCCGGGAAAGCTATGAGGAAAACAGCGAGAAGTGGGAGACATACGGCTCCGGATGGGCATCCAGCTATGCTGGGGAGTATGACCCGAAGGATGCCGGCGTCTACTATGGCGGATCGGCATGCGATAATCAGACCTTCTTCGATTTTGACGGAAAGGCACTGCCCTCGCTTGCAACCTTTGGTCTTCTGCGCGAAGGCAACGAAGTACCACTTGCAGCAGATGCGGTAGAGGATACCTATCTCACCTTCGATGTTTCCGACCCGATCACATTGCCCGAAACAGTACAGGCTGTCATGAATGACGGAAGCCAGGTGGCACTGCCTGTTACCTGGGATGAGAGTGGACTGGATGCCTTGGAAGCCGGGGTTCCGGGAAGCTGCACGGTGTACGGCGAGGCCGGCGGTATGCAGGCCCTGGCCGAGGTACGCACGGTGAATTACAATTTCCTTCGCAACGGTGATTTTGAGGGAGAGGATACCGAGGTATGGCTGACGGATAACTTTGGTGATACCGAACAACTGTATGTCGAGGAAAAGAAGTCCGACTCCCTGGACGGAAGCCGGCACTATCACTTCTACAGTGCGGCGGCAAACCGTGTTGGATTCGAACTCTATCAGGTTTCGGAGCCGCTGCATGCGGGTACCTATGCGTTTGAGATCTCCCTCATGGGCGGGGATGTGGGTGAATATACCGCCTATGCGTTCCTCCGTGACGGCGATGGCAATGAAGTTACAGCCGAGCTTGCGATTACCTCGTGGAATCAATGGCATACGGCAGTATGTGAGATGACTATTCCCGAAGGTGCGAGCGTGACAGCAGGCGTACACATCGTCTGCGCGGGCGCGGGCGCATGGGGAAAGGTGGATTCCGCGAGTCTCACGCGCATTAGGTAGCTTGAAATAGTAACGATATCACTTTGACAACAAAGAAACGGACCATAAGGGTGGTGCAAGCCAGACGTGGCTTGTGCCACTTTTTTGGTTGGAAATGTATTAGCAAGAAGAATGGCAAACAAACAGGAAAAGTGGCATTAACTTTACGACTTTTCGATGCGTTGAGTGATGCATTTGATTGCGAAAAAGCAAACTGATTGTTTATAATAAATTGAATTTGGACATGTTGTATATGTGCAGTATTCACAGATCTTGAGGTGCAGGACTACATGATGCGAGAAAGATATGATTCCAGTAATGAGAGGGATGGCATAGAATGCTAAGTTCTCCCATTTTTGTAGTGCTGATTTAGTGTTATCGCTGTATCGAAAGAACAACAAGAGCAAAGCTTTACGCTTGATCTGAAAAAGTAGATACGCCTATGTGTCGGATTCCAGATTCTTCCCATTTGGAAGGAGAATGCAAGCAGGAATCTGGGCACGAAGGAAGTGTCTGCTTCAGACAACGCGTAAAAAACATAAACGTAAACCACATTATGGAGAAAGCAGGCTTCACATGACACACAGACTACTGAGAAATATCGCGGCCCTTCTGGTTCTGGTATTCTTCGTTGAGTGCCTTCCTACAGCTTTTCTTGGTGAGCAGATTTTCTTATTGCACTCGAACGCTGAGGCAGAAGCGGTAAAGCAGCAAGGGGATAAGGTGGCCGATGAGCAGGCAGCAACCTTTTCGGCCATTGTAGACGTAGCTCGCAGTAGGATGCTGACCGATCAAATATCCAATGACGGGGAGTGGCAGTATCTGGTACTTCCCGAATATGGGTATGCTGTGATTACAGGGCATACAGACCAGGGAACGCAAGCAGTCACTGTGCCGGATGTGCTTGGCGGTGCAGATGTTGTGGCTATGCTTGAAAATGTTTTTGCGGGGCACAGTCGACTTTGCGATGTGACGTTCTCCACGAACCTATATGCTGTGGCTGAGGGAGCACTCCCGCGCGGAGTAACCGTAAACGGATATCATGGGTCGTATGCGCAGCGGTGGGCGACACAATACGGGCATCCATTTGCGAATCTGTCCGCGCTGGATTTTGTCGCGGGTGTCATTGACTGCTCTGATATGGATTCCTCGCATTTTGTGCGGAAGAGTAGTACGGAAGTCACCATGCGCTCTCTTGAAGCAAGTCGCCTTCAAGTTGGCAGTGTTTTCTTCCTCCCGGATCCGGACGATCTATATGCTGTGGCATACTACCGTGTTGCAGTAAGAGAGAATGCAGAGAATGACATGGTAACCTTTACGTGCGTGACACCCGGAGCATCGGAGGTTGTCAACAGTTTCACCTTCGATAATGCGCCACTCAAGCCCGACTGGGACACCTTTCAGCTGGCCGATGGGGTTGACACTACTGTGGACGAAGTGCGAAGACTCAGTGCGTCTGAAAGTAACACGGTGTCCTTTCCTTATTTGAACTTTGAGAAAAAAATAGGCGACTATAAGATAACCGCTGGGGTGACGCCATCATATACTTACAAACTAAGCGGTGAGTATTCTCATTTCGAGCTTCAGGAAGCATCCATTACGGAAACGAACAGCACCAAGTTTTACTTTAAGGTGAGCGAGAAGCAAGCAGCATACTCTTATGACGAAGAAAATGAAGAGAAACCCAGTGATATAGTAAAGAAGATGATTAAGGAGGCTCGCGAGAATAAAGAGAAGCTTAAGGAAAAGGTAGAAACCTCACAGAAGCTGTCCACAGTAGTCCTTTTCAGCTGGTGGGGTCTAGTTTCTGTGACTTTTGACATCTCACTGAACATCGAGTTTTCTGGAAGCTTTGAAGTGAATTACACAGCGAGTACTGTGACAAAATATACCTACCACGATGGAACCCTCTCCTCTTCAAGTACCAGCTCAAAAAAGTCGATTACCGGTTCCATGAAAGCGGAAATCAAAGCGGGATTGTTCATTTCACTGAATCTGTACGTGCTTAATGCGGAAGTTTTTGGTTTTGGCGCTTTTGTCGGATTAAAGACGTCTGCATCCATGAAATGGGAAACGGTTCTATCTGAACATAAAACAACAGAGGATGCGATCACTAAAGCGTTAAGCGAAAAAACCAGCGATGCTGATATTACGGGGAACTGGATGAATATGCTGGACTGCATCAGCATAAAGATCAATTTTGTTCTTGAGGTCGAGGCAAAGCTCTTCAAAAAGCCGATTTGGTCCAAGAGTATTTTGGACTTGGAGATAGCCCATTGGCACTGGCATTTTTCTCCTTTCTATTATACAGATTATCCCATTTCCGTAAAAGTGAAAGAAGATATATCCAAGGCTTTCCACGATGAAGACAACTGTCCATATACAGATGCTGTGTACCTTCTTCTTCCGGAATTGGACAAGCGAGACACACGTTCTGCTGCTTTCAAGTCCATTACATTGGGTGCGCAAGGAAATGCTGTAGACCTGCCAGTGCTTGACCTGCCCTCTTATGGAAAGCGTGTGACATATTGGTACAGGGATTATGCGTTGACAGATAAGTATATGATTGGTGAAGCCGGCCATGTAAGATACACAACGAAGGCAGGGGAAAAGTTCTATGGAAAAACAGAGGATATTGGGACAATCGAACTTGTCGATGGCAGGCTGAATGTGTTGTTAACCGACCCATCTGTGAAGACTGAAAATGTAAGTTTTGGCACGGAGACAACTGTCAGTGAACAGGCAGCATGGAGATGTGTAGAAAGCGGGAATACGCTGAATACAAAATCACTCAAGCTTGCTCGTGAGTCGCATATTATCGGATGGCGGGAAGCGATTCCAGTTACCGTGTCTGCACCGTTTCCGTCTACTGTCCCTGATCTGTTTCCGAAGTATGGTGACTTGATTCCCCACGATAAGACAAATGGTACGATCTTCACAAGCAATGGGAAGAAAAATCAGACGTATGTTGCCATATGTGACGATGATTTCACGATCACATTTATCTCACCTAAAGGAGAAACTTCTACAATAACCAAGGGCTTTATGGAGGAAGTTCAGGCAGATGAGGTGCCACAATTTGCATATGACCCGGCACTATGGGAGATTCGCTGGATTACAGAGTCAGATAGCGATGTAAGTTTTCCGATTACAGTAACGAAGGATATCACGCTTCGGGCATCGAAGCGCTATATCGGGACAGACCATGCAGATACGGTCATTGGTGTGTATCCATCTACGGGCATTCCTTCGCCAGTCTCGGACATACTGCTTTTTAACTATAGTGCGAACGAAGATGGTATCGTTATTACTGGCCTTTCTGCACTTGGAAGTGTACAGACAAGTCTTTCGATTCCTGCGCAGGTAAACGGAATGCCTGTGGTATCCGTTAAGGCTGGAGCATTCAAGGGAAATACGAATTTGATATATGTCAGGCTGCCGGCAACGGTCAAGACGATAGGGAGCAGCGCATTTGAAGGGTGCACTGCACTACAGGTGTTAGATCTGGCAGCTTGCTCCTCTCTTTCAAGCATACCTTCCCGTTTTGCCTATGGAGATACAGCCCTACGCTACGTGTCGATCGCAAATGGTATGACAGAGATTGAAGACTATGCATTCTACGGATGTACATCTCTTTCGGGCAAAGCAGTGATCAATGCGAGCGTTGGATACGGCGCTTTCTATAACTGCAAAGGAATGACAGAACTCGAACTGCACTACATGTGCGAATATGTGGATTCATCAGCATTTTCTGGGTGCACAGCTCTCAACGAAACCAGCATTCCCGAGAGCGTGATGCGAATTGGATCTTCTGCATTTAAGGATTGTAGCGTCCTTATCAGCGTAGAGGTTCCCTCTTCAGTGACAAGTATTGGGGGAAATGCATTTAGCGGATGCGATAACCTGGAATCCATTACACTGCCGTTTATCGGAACGAGCGAAGGAAGCATAGACCGTGCTTTCCGAAAAATATTCAACAATGGAGAGAATGATGGTAGCTCCCAATATTACGGTAAAGGAGTGCCGAAAAAGCTCAAGACAGTAACTATTACGAGTGCTACATCTATTCCTGATCATGCTTTTGCAGGATGCGAGAATATAGAGACCATACGGATCAATGATGGGGATATGGATATAGAAGATTTGGCATTCTACAATTGCACTTCGCTGAAGAATTTGACGCTGCCGACAAGGACGACAAAAATAGGTATTGAAGCATTTGCAGGATGTGTGTCTCTGGAGGAAGTCAGTATATCAAAGAATGTACTCGAAATCGGGCAATATGCTTTTTCAGGGTGCAGTAGGCTTAAGGAAATCAGGCTACCGAATGGTCTGTTGACAATTGGATCTGTTGCATTTAAGAACTGTAGCGCCCTTACCAGTGTGGAGGTTCCCTCTTCGGTGACAAGTATTGGCGGAAGTGCATTTAGCGGATGCGATGACCTGGAATCCATTACACTGCCGTTTATCGGAACGAGCGAAGGAAACAGTAATCGTGCTTTCCGAAGAATATTCAACAGTGAACAAACTGATAGTAGCTCCCAATATTACGGTAAAGGAGTGCCTGAAAAACTCAAGACAGTAACTATTACGAATGCTACATCTATTCCTGATCATGCCTTTGCAGGATGCAACAATATAGAGACCATCCGGATCAATGATGGGGATATGAATATTGGAAATTTGGCATTCTACAATTGCACTTCGCTGAAGAATTTGACGTTGCCGACAAGGACTACGAAAATAGGCAATGAAGCATTTGAGGGATGTGCGTCTCTGGAGGAAGTCAGTATATCAAAGAACGTACTCGAAATCGGGCAAAATGCTTTTTCGGGGTGCAGTGGGCTTAAGGAAATCCGGCTACCGAATGGTCTGATGACAATTGGATCTTCTGCATTTAAGAACTGTAGCGCCCTTACCAGCGTAGAAGTTCCCTCTTCAGTGACAAGTATTGGCGGAAATGCATTTAGCGGATGCGATAACCTGGAATCCATTACACTGCCGTTTATCGGAACGAGCGAAGGCAGCGGTAATCGTGCTTTCCGAAAAATATTCAACAATGCAGAGAATGATTCTTATGCATATTATTACGGTAAAGGAGTACCTGAAAAACTCAAGAAAGTAACTATTACGAATGCTACATCCATTCCTGCCTATGCTTTTGCGGGATGCACAGGTATTCAAAAAATAGTGGTTCTGGGGACAACGACATCGATCGGCGCGCAGGCTTTTGAAAAATGTAGTTCCCTGCAAGTACTGCAACTCCCGAATACCATTCTCTCGGTGTCGAGCAATGCATTTGCGTACTGTATCTCTTTGGAGAATCTTCAGCTTCCTGCGATGCTTACAAGCCTGCCCACAAATGCTTTCACCGGTTGCACCGCATTGCCAAAAGCGACAGATGAGGCCAGAGATGGAGGGATCACCAGTCATCTCTACAATGAAGTGATTGCCAATGCGGCTTCCGCTACGGGACTACGCTATACGGCTTTACAGGGCACGCAGGACAGATATGCTCTGACGCTCATAGATGGGGAACAGGTCCTATACAGCGATATACTGGAAACCGGAGATGATTTGACAGATACTTTGTCTGCATATCGGCCGAAGGACAAGGAAGAAAACGGATTGCACATGACCTTCTACGGATGGTCTCTGGATGGGGAAACCTATCTTCCCTGGAGACCGACAGTCATGCCGCACGAGTCTCTGACATTGTCAGCATACTTTGTTCCGGTTCAGGAGGCTACATTTGCCTGTGTTCTGCGCGGTGAGACAATCTATTCAGAGACGGTGCAGGCTGGAGTCGGGTTATCCGTTCCCAAGGCAGAAGTCCCGGATATGACAGGCTATGTCTTTGATGGCTGGTTCTTGGACGATGACTTTGTGACACCTTTCACGAGTGGCACGAAGATGCCCGAAAACGGGCTTATGGTGTACGGGAAGATGTATCCCATTCCGGCAACCATGGCTTTTACAAAGGCAAATGACGGGATGACACTTACCAGATATATGCCTGCGACCGTGGCAGATAGCAGCGTGTCTATCCCGGCGTACTACAATGGGGTCCCCGTCAAAGCAATTGCACCTGAAGCCTTTGATTATGGTTCTTCTATCCGGGTACTTATCATTCCCGAAACGGTTTCCTCTATCTCTGAGGATGCATTACGCGGCCTTACGAATCTGTATAGCATTCAGGTGCACAGTGACAATAAGGACTTTGTTTCAGAGAGCGGTGTACTCTTCACTGCGGACAAACAAACGCTTCTTCGCTATCCGGCTTCTCGGGAAGCAAGCAGCTATCAAGTGCCTGAGGGAACAAAAACGATCGCAGCCAACGCGTTCACAGGAGCAGGCAAGCTCAAGACTATAGAGCTTGCAGATAGCGTTTCGGTTCTGGGAGATTACGCATTCTATGATTGTTCGGCGATAACCTCCTTCACGGCGAACGGACTGACTAAGATTGGCAGCAGCGCCTTGCCCAATGGCAACTGCAGTTTCTACGGACCGGTAAAGACGGGTGTTTTGCGAGAAAAGCTGCTGCTGAGCGAGAAGTATGGTGTACCCATGTTTACCTCACCTTACAATCTCTATCCGCTCAATCTTTACCAGAACGGCAGTCTGATCGTGCAGTACAGCCTGGAAGCAGGCAGTCTGATTCCGGATGCGTTCCTGTATGAAAATGATTCACAGATTTATGCGTGGTATAAAGACGCGGCTATGACCGAGCAGTGGGCTTACACTGAGCAGATGCCCCAGGAAGCGTTGAGCTTGTATGGGGCCACTGAACAGGTGATTACATACGAACATGCGACCTTCGGAGAGGACGAAAGCATCGAAGGCATCCGCCTCACGGCTTACCATGGACGAGGCGGTAACATTATCCTGCCGGAAACGCTGGATGGCCTGGATGTGATGGCGCTGGGCGAGGGTTTCCTGGCCGGCACACATGGACCGGTACAATCGGTTGCCATAGGCAATCAGGTGATTGAGATCGCATCGGATGCCCTAGCGGGCTCGGAAGCTTATCCCTTTACTGGATCAATCATTGCTGATGCAGACAGCTTTGTTGCTGCCTGGGCGGCAGAAAATGGCTATCAGCTCAATGCTCGCACCTATACGCTATCCTTTGCTGTTCAGGGCGGTGCCAAGCTGAATGATCGTGTTCTTGCCGCAGGAGCGGAAATACTGCTGCCTGTTCCGGTCAAGGAAGGCAATGTCTTCATGGGCTGGTATCTGGATGAAACCCTGGTTACTCCTACCGAGCTTGAAGACGGGCTGTATATCATGCCCAGATCTGCCCAGACGCTTTATGCTGCATGGGAAGGCGAGGAAACGGTTTATCCCTTTACCTTTGAAGAGGCTGCAAGCAGTATCGTCGTCACCGGTATCAGCGCGAAGGGTGAAGAGACCACAGAACTGGTTATCCCGGAGACGATCAATGGCCTGCCTGTGACGGAAATTGCTGCAGAAGCTTTTGTAAATGCGAAAATCACATCTGTCAGCCTGCCTGAATCCATGCAGCGCATCGGCGACCGAGCCTTTGCGGGAACACCGATACAGACAGCAGCATTGGGCGGAACCAGAATCATGGGCAGCGGCGTTTTTGCCAATTGTACGGAGCTTGCTGCGTTGGAGATGCCGAAGATGGAAACCATTGGAGAAGGGGCATTTGCGTGCTGTGAGAGCCTGAAGGTATTCCCTGTTCCATCCGGTCTTGTTGATTTCCATCCCGAAGTGATCAAAGGATGTATCGGACTGGAGGCCTTTGCTGTCGCGGCGGATCATCCTGTATATACCGAGATAGACGGTATGCTTGTGAAGAAGCCTATGCTTCTTGTGAGCTATCCCGCCGGAAAACTTGCCTCCTCCTTCGTGCTGCCGGACGGCATTACCATGATCGGGGAAGAAGCATTCCTGGGCGCGTGGTACCTCCGAGATGTCACGTTAACCGAGGATCTCATATCGCTGGGCCGCTTTGCGTTTGCAGAATGTCCTGAGCTTACCGATGTCACTTTTGCAGATGACAGCATTGAGATCATTCCCGAGGGATGCTTCAGCGGCAGCAGTCGACTCAATGTCTTGCGTTTGCCTGATCATCTCCTGGAAATCGGGAGCCGAGCGTTCTTCGGTTGTGACCGTCTGGGTACGGTGGACATTGCGGATACAGTGGAGACGATAGGAAGTCTTGCGTTTGCAGGCGATTACGTTACGCTTGAAGGTGCCTATGGGCTCACTGCCTGGCAGTTTGCCCAGGACAACGATTTGCGCTTCATCGTCAATGGCGGAACACAGGTGACCCGCCTTGAAATTCAGATGAATACGGACAATATGCATCCGGGAGACATCCGTGCGATGACAGTGCAGATAGAACCCGAGGATGCGATACTGGGTGGAGAGATTGCCTGGTATACGAGTGATGCAGGCATTGCCTTTGTCTATGATCATGAGCTGCATATTCTCTCCGCAGGCGAAGTGACGGTCTATGCCGTCGCACCAAACGGTGTGTCTGCAGCTCTGCCATTGGACATCTATGTTGCTCCCGAGTCTCTCTCCCTGGATTATACGGAACGCCTGCTCTTGGTGGGGAATTCCATGAATCTCAAGGGGACAGTTTTGCCCTTTGATACGACAGATCCCACCCTTGTTTGGATGAGCAGCGATCCGGAGATTGTTCAGGTCAGTAATACAGGAAAAATCACAGCAAATGCTGTGGGTGTATGTGATATTACGGCAAGCGCGGTCAATGGCATAAGTGCTGTATGCCGTGTATATGTGACATCCGTCGCTCCGTCGTGTGCTACGCCCGTGATCTATACGGGGCAGCGTGTGTGCCTGGAGCTGAAGGGCGACGTCGACCTGAGCGGATTGCCTGTGAGCTCCGAGAGTAATTACGAGAGTGTGTCTACCGATGGACTGCTCCTTGAGGGTGTTAAGGCTGGAGAAGCGACTGTGACTATAAGCCTTGGCGGATACACCATGAGCGTGCCCGTAAAAGTCAAGCAGCAGCCTGATTCCTTTGCACTGCCCCGTGGACTTGAGGTGATTGAGGAGGAAGCCTTCCTGGGAATTCCCGCAGTCTATGTGATCATTCCGCAGGGAACGGTGTCTATTGAAGCACTGGCTTTTGCACAGATGACCTCCCTGGAGCAGATAGTGATTCCGGCTTCTGTAACCTCCATTGCTGACAATGCGTTGGAAGGATCCTCGCAGGCGACTCTGGTGGTTTATCCGGGCACGGCCGGTGAGACGTATGCACAGGAGCACCAAATGAATTATCTGCTCATGGCAGAGTAAGCTGACATGGGACATGATGCTGTGACACCCGGCGGTTCAACTGACGCAAAGCAATGAGATACAGCGTCGTCTGAAACTGTAAGTTACCGCACTGTATTCTGTCTGTGACTGCCTTCATGCAGAAGGCACGGGTCGCAGACGAAGATACACAGTGACCATCCAACCAAACATCGAAACGGCCGGAGAGCGTATAAAGGCTCTTCCGGCCGTTTTCGGATGGACGCATTGTCATGGGCGGGTATGACCTGTACATGCGATAGGACAGAGGTCAGGTTTGCTGTCCGCTGTCGTCCGACAGCCATCTCGGGGCTGCGCAGTCTATGGCGAAAGCCCCCAGCGGAGCGGTCAGGATAATGGCGAGCACGGAGAAGGTGAGCACCAGGTCGCCGCAGGCAAGCCCCATGGCCAGGGGGACACCGCCAATGGCGGCCTGCACGGTGGCATTGGGCGTTTCAGTGAGCAGGCAGAAGAAACGTTCCCTGTGGTTGAGCGGCGTCCTGAGAACGCACAGGAAGGTCCCGAAAAGGCGGAAGAGGAGTCCCAGGAGCAGCATGCCGGTCATGGAGAAACCGGCCCCTGCGAGGGCGTGGATGTTCACACTGGCGCCTACAAGGACGAAGAGCAGGATTTCCGCACCTGTCCACAGCTGGTTGCACTGCGAGGCAAGATCCGCGGCAATCTTCTCCTCACGCGCATGAAGGGTCATGGACAGGCTCATTACGGCGAGAAGACCGGAGAAAGCCACACTTCCCGAGAGGATGTCCTCCAGGGTGACGAGAAGAAAGGCGATGGCAAGAACGATGAGCAGGCGCACAGGCCGGCGCATGCTGATTTTTCCAAACCATACGGAGACGACGAAGCCTACGAGGATGCCTCCCAAAAGCCCCAGAACAATGGCAACGGGAATCTGCAGGAAATCCGACAGACGGACGCTGCCTCCGGAGACGAGGGAGAGCATGGAGGAAAACAGGACAATCACATAGACATCATCCGCGGATGCACCGGCGACAATCATCTGCGGTATGCCCTTGGCCGTGCCACGCTTTTGCTCCATGAGGGCCGTCATGCGCGGGACGACAACGGCCGGTGAGACAGCACCCATAACAGCGCCGAGCAGGGCGGCCTCCAGGCGTGAAATGCCAAGCAGCGAAGGCGCAAAGAGCACGAAGGCGAGGAGCTCAAAGGTAGCCGGGAGAAAGCACAGCAGGATGGCGGGACGGCCGATCCTGCGTAGGTCTGCGACATCCAGGGAGAATCCTGCCCGCATGAGGATGATGATCAGTGCCATCTTGCGGATGTCTCCGGATACGGACAGCATGGCGGGGGAGAGCAGGTCCAGTACATAGGGCCCGATGAGCATGCCTGCAGCAAGGTAGCCAATGATGTGCGGCAGACGGAGCTTTCGGGTTAGTGTGCCAAGGAGAAGGCCTGAGAGCAGGATAAGGGCGGTAGCGGAAATCATGGCATCCACTTCTTTCGTAGGAGTATAGGTATCCGGGGAATGCAGCAAGGCTGCGATACCTAATGCCGTCCTCAAAAAAGAAGCTGATGCCCCCTGCTTGCGCAGAAGTCATCAGCTAAAATGCGGTTTAGGCGTACAGCCAGGGGAGAACTTCATTCCCCGTGCACATGATACATCAGGCAAACACCTATGTACAGGGGTTTTTTCAGTTGCCTTCCGTCTGGATGCCCGTGATGTTCAGCCCCGAGAGACGGGTAAGGGCGGGACTCAGAAAGGTGTCGTACTGCCGCTGGGCACTGGACAGACGGAGGGAGACGGTGTGCATATTGCCGGAGACAGAGCCGCCGGAGACCGGGGTCACCCCGTTTTCGTCATACAGATAGCCCAGACGGATTTCTCCTGCGATATCGCCCGTCATGGGATCGACCTGGAAGTCGGAGAACTCCACCACCTCAAGGCAGGTACCGGAGCGAAGAGCTTCCTCATTCTCGCTGCCGCCGGTGACGGAGAAGTTGTAGGCGATGAAGGCGTCCTCCAACCCGAGATAGGCACTGTACTGCCTGGGCCCGTGGAAGGCGGAGGCGATGCCGTCCTTGATGAGCACCAGGTCGCGAATCGGCGCCCCTTCCGCGTCAAAGAGATGGTTCTGGGAGGAGTTGGGAAGCGACTGAAGCGCTGTGACGGTCAGCGGCACATCACAGACCTTATCGCAAACTTCCCAGTCGGAGAGGCGCTGGTACTTCATGGATGTCATCATGCGGGATACGAAGTAATCGTAGACATTGGCGGCGGCGTCTGTGGAGAGAACGACATCCACACCGGAGAGCGGCGGGGTCGGTACGGTGCGCAGTCTGTCGCGGCCGTAGGTCAGGGTGCGGATGAGATCGTTCTTTAGACCTTCGCGGTCACAGGTGCCGGAGACGTAGTTGCGGTACAGCTCGATCTCGCGCCCGTCCCTGCGTGCATTGACGACCACCTCAATCATGCTGCTGGGCATGGTTTCTGTGAGATCAATGCCGGTGCTGCTGAGAAAATGGCGCCGGATGACATTGACGAAGATCTCGTAGGAGTTGATATCCTCACCCTCAGTCTCGGGGATCTCCTGCATGGCCCGGATAAAGTCGGAAGCCATGTCCTCGACGGAGGGGACATCCTGTTCGGGCACTGCGAATCCTTCCGCGGGCGAATGGAGCGTATAGACGGGGTTTTTCACCAGCGCTGCCTGCTCCAGGAGGGCTGCGATGCGATCAGAAACTTCGGACTGTGACGCGGTCTCCTGGATCTCGCTGGAGGCGGAGCCGAGGAAGGCGCCGTCCTCGCTTTTGCGGTAGACCTTGACGCTGGTGTGTGTCACCTGCTTTGCGCGGTGCTGGTCCAGCTTATGACGGATAAAATAGAATTCCCAGCCCTCGGTCGTAGACTCTGTGATCTCCCAGGCATCGGCCGGGGAGGCAGTGAGGGCAGAAAGAAGATAGTTGTTCAAAGTGTGTTCCTCCAGAATACTATTCAGCCTGTGTCACGGTTAACCGAGTCGGGCGATCGTCTTCAGGCACGGGCCGCCGTCTGCAACCTTGACCCATTCCTTGTAGCCCTTGCCGCAGCCGCCGTTGCCGAACACTTCCCGGTCCTTGGAGACCATGGAAATGCTGCCGAGCAGGTCGGGCACATAGCCGGTCATGATGAGGGGAGATACGACCTTGCCTGTCAGGCGGCCGTCGCGGATCTCGTAGCCGCGCTCCACTATGCACTGAATGCCCCAGTGCTTGGGATCCTCCATGCCGCTCTGCATGCCGCGCAGGAGATAGCCGTGGGAGACGGAGGCGATCATATCCTCCAATGTGGCATCCCCGGAATCAAAGAGGGTATTGGTCATACGGGTATAGACCTTGTGCTCGAAGTTCTGCCGCTTGCCGTTGCCGGTGGGCGCAGTGCCCAGGCGGATAGCGGAGAGCGCATCACAGATGCCGGTCTTGAGGATGCCGTGATCGATCTCAATGACATCGCCCGCCAGTGTGCCCTCATCATCGAAGGCGTAGGAGGTGACGTCCACGGCGCACTTGGCGCCCTCGTGCATGGTGACCAGGTCGGAACCCACGCGTTTTCCGATATACTCGCTGCCAAGGGCACGGCCCTTGACAAACATATCCATCTCCACACCGTGCCCGAAGGCTTCGTGGGCAATGAGGCCTGTGACCTCGTGCGTGGGGATGAGTTCAT
>JAFUZB010000320.1 GCA_017476845.1 Clostridia bacterium | reverse complement strand
TCTTCCAGCGCGGTACGACAGATGGCGGCCTTTGGATGCTCGCTGTCGGGTTTTGTTCCGGATAGCCTGGAGGAGAGAATCTTACATAGATTGCAACATACCAAATGAGATAGAACACAGCAAGCGACGGGAAAGGAGAAATAACTATGTCAGAGACAGCATTTGACCCCAAAGACAATCTGAGCACAGAGGAAGAAGCTGTGCCCGAGATCCCTCAGGAAGCACCTGTGGCAGAGGTGAGCATTGATACGACCAATATCCCCGAGACGGAGATAGAGGCCGGTGAGCCCTCCTACACAGAGGCGGTGCGCGTGATCAAGGAGCTTCGCAGTGTGGTGGAGGGCGCATCAAAGACGCTTTTCCGTGCGGGCGAGGTTTCGCTTCCCAAGAAAGAGATGCTGGATCGTCTCACGCTTCTGGAGCAAGTGATTCCCAGTGCAGTGGGTGATGCGGACAGGCTCAACCGTCGCCGCGAGAGTGTTTTATCTGAAGCGAAGACGAATGCGCAGCGCATTGTGGATGAGGCGAAGCGCAACGCTGAGACAATTGCACAGAATGCGGAGAATTCCAGGCAGTCTGTGGAGCATCAGATTGAGAGTGCAAAGATGTCTTATCAGCGCGTACAGACTGAGACCGAGGCGCTGAAGAAGCAGAAGGAACAGGAAGCGAGCCAGAATGCCGCGCAGATTGTCGCAGATGCCAGGCTTCAGGCAGATCAGATCATTCGCTATGCCAAGCAGCAGCAGGATGAGATGGTCTCTCGCGAAGGGGTATACCATCGGGCAGAGGTGGAAGCCAATGAACTGATGGAGCGCAATAAGCAGCAAATGGAGCAGCTCAGGCAGAAGACCTTCTCCTATCTGGATGAACTGCTCGGACAGGGAGAAAACTACCTGGCATCAGTTGCGTTTAATGTGAACAATCTGGCGCAGAATATTCATAATGAACGGGAGAACCTTTCTTCCAGGAGATAATCTCAAGGGCGGATATAAATTGGTATCTGTTCTCAGGATTACTTGACATGCGTCCGTTGATCGGGCGCATGTATTCGTTACGGCATGAAACCGCACGCGGGGGCATCGTCCGATGCAGATGCAGGGAAAGCATCGGATCTGCTGTACGATTTGCGCGCTCCTACGGTGAGTTAAGCGGGCAGAAAACGGAAGGGGAGAAGCGTCATGACAATTTGTGACCATGAACTGCGTCAGATCGGCGAAGACATGATCCGTCCTTTTGACCCTGACAGCATCTACAGCATAGGGTATGACCTGACAACAAGGCGATATGTGCGAGAACCGGGGAAATATGCTGACCGCATCGTCTTGACACCCGGAGAATCCATCTTTGTAGAAGCCAAAGAACATATCGCTTTGCCTGCGGATATCTGTGCACGTGTGGTTCTGCGCAATAGTCGCATAAGACAAGGACTGTTGCTTACTGCACCTGTGTATCAGCCGGGTCACCATACACCTGTTTTCTTCAGGGTAACCAACATATCCAGTCAGAGCATCGCTTTGGACACAGTCAATGGGATTGCATCTATCATGTTTGAACGATTGGATGGTGCGGTCGATGAGCCGTACTCCGGTGCGTTTGTCGATGAAACCACGTTTGTAGGGTTGGGTGAGTACAAAGAGAAACTTGAGACAGATACAGTCAATATGGAGGGGAGAAAGATAGTTAGGCACAACAAGCAGGTGGGATATGATAATACGCTTGGTATCATCGCGCTGGTTGTGGCTGTGATTTCGATCCTCAACATGAGTATCAGTATGATATCCCGGGAGGACAGTCTGAAAATGGTGTTAGCCATGGATTTGTCCATCATTGGTTCAGTTTCTGCCATTCTGGGTATCGTCAGGCATGCCTCATTTCAGGGAAAGGTGAAAGAGTCAAGTGTATTGTGGATCGTGGCAATCGTAGCATTTGCTGTAGCCGTGCTCGTACTGCTTGTGCTACCATGACAAAAGGAACATCTGTGCTTTGCACCGCGTGGCTGGCCATGCCGCATGATCTTCTGGATAAGTGGAGAGGCGATGCTTTGGGACACGAAGGTGTTTTTGTCCGGAAGAAGTTCATATGCGGTTCACAATCGAAAACTATCCTTGGATCATCAGCCGGAGGACTCCACCATCTGAAGGCTGAGATCGGCACTCTGGTGTCGAAACTCCCTATCCTCCATACAGAGGCATCCCTGCTTATTGCGGGGATGTTTTTGTTGCCAGAGATAGGACCGTTTCCTTGGACAGTTTGCACAAAAACATGTGGAGTCAGGGAAAAAGATTGGTTTGGCTAATATGGTAAAAACTTGTCTGTTTTTTCGGGAAAATG
>JAFUZB010000319.1 GCA_017476845.1 Clostridia bacterium | reverse complement strand
TCTTCCAGGGCGAGGGGTGCGTAAACGGCTACGATTACGCGACCGGTCAGTGGCTGGACCTAAGGACGCTCAAGCCGGACTATGTCTTTTTTCAGCAGCCCTATAATGTCGCAAGACCCGAAATCTACTCCAGCGGCGTCGTATCCAAGTATGCCAAGATCTGCAGTGTTTCCTACTTTGCGATCATCACCCTGGACGATACGTGTGTGGAATGCACGCCGACGGATTTTCTCAAGGATCTCTCCTTCTGCTTTGCCCAGCACGAGGCGGACAGGGAGTTCGTGCTCGGACGGATGAAGGAAGCCGGCCCCAATGTGGCAAGCGTCATTACGACCGGCTTTCCCCGGTTTGAAAAGATCCGCGAGCATGCAAAGGAAAAGTGCGATATCTGGAACGATCCGGCCACTTTCAAGATTCTCTGGACGCCCAGGTGGACGACCAATGAGGGTAACTGCCATTTCTTTTCCTTCAAGGAGCGGTTTGTTGCGTACTGCCAGGAGCATCCTGACACAGAGCTCACCTTCCGTCCCCACCCGCAGGCATTCAAGGAATGGCTGAGCACCGGGGAGCTCACACAGGAGGGGCAGGACAAAGTTCGGCAAGTGTTTTCCCAGGGCAATCTTCACCTGGATGAATCGATGAACTATTATCCGATGATGTTTTCCTCGGATGTGCTTATCACGGACCGGTCCACCATGTTTGTGGACTACCTGTTCACCGGAAAGCCGATCATCTATTGTGCCAATCACGGTGTGCACGACGAGGTGATCGGCGGCGTGGAAAACGGCATGTACTGGGTGAACAGCTGGGAGGAACTCATCAAGGTCCTGGAGGACATTAAGCGCGGCGTGGACCCCCTGAAGGAAACGCGCGCGCAGATTGCAGATGCGTACCAGGGGCGTAGCGGCCAAAAGGCCTCGGAGCGTATCCGGGATATCCTCAAGGCGGATGCGATGAAGGAATGACGGCGGAAGAAGGATCCCGCGAAAATGGGATAAGCTGCATGAGGGAGGGAACATATCATGAAAAAGCGCGCGCTCAGCTGGCTTTTGCTGGCTGCCTTTCTTGTGTGGCTGCTGTTTATGATCATAGACTTCACTGCGCGCCTGGACGTCAGGCGGCCCTATGTGCGCGAGCATTTGAATGCAAGTGACACCCTGCAGATGGTGACGGTGAGCGGGGCGGAAACGCTTCGGCAGGAGGTGCCGCTGGATAGGGAGGCGGAGGGCCTCATTCTCTATCTTCAGGCGCGTGAGGCCGGGGATACGGGGCACATGCTAGTCCGTGTCATGGGGAATAACACGGGAAAGGTGCTCTCCCAGATGCTCTTCCACGGTGCGGACCTTGCGGAGGCGGGCGAGGTCTGGCTGCCCTTTGACAGCCCCGCGGAGACGGAGGATACGGGGTACGTGGTCGAAATCCGTGTGGAGGACGGGTATCCCCTGGTGGCCTTCATGGCATCCGGCGAGGATACCCTGGAGGAGAAACGGCTTACGGTGGGCGACAGGGATATGCGCGGTGACCTTCTGGTGAGCTATATGGTTCCCCGGGGGCAAAGGTATGCGTACGCCTTGATCGTATATGGTCTCTTTCTTGCGATGATGCTGGGACTTGCACTGTGTATCGCCTTTGGGAAACTCAAGACGGAGGGTCTGTGTGCCCTGATGGCCCTGTGTATCGGCCTGGGCTATCTTGCTTCCATCACGCCGCTTTCCGTCCCGGATGAAAGCGTGCATTACACAAACACGTATAAGGTGGCAAGCCATCTTATCGGGCGCGGG
>JAFUZB010000318.1 GCA_017476845.1 Clostridia bacterium | reverse complement strand
CCGCCGGGAAAACGACACACCGCTTCCGCCGCTCTCCCATCCCACGGCCCAGGCGACCGGCCGTCTCATGCTGCGCCACAAGGAGGGCGTCAGCTTTGTGGACATGAACAGCATCCTGCTCATCCAGCGGGAGGACCGCTCGACCGTGCTTTATACAGAGGACGGGGGACGGTATGTCACCTCGGATACGCTCTCGGAGACGGAGGCACGGCTGGATCCCCAGGTGTTCTTCCGCTGCCACAAGAGCTACATCATTAACCTCTCCAAGATCACGACCATCACCCCGTATGGCCGTTGGACCTATGTGGTGCATCTGAGCGGAACCAAGCAGGATGCCCTTATCACCCATGAGAAATACGAGGAACTGGAACGCATGTTCTCCTAAAGGAAACGCACAGAAGCGCAAGGCGATGAGCCTTGCGCTTCTGTGCGTCCGGTTAAGGCGTGGTTTCTGTCTCCTGCGAAACGGCAGGATAGAGATCGGGATAGAGCCTAAGGTCGATCAGGCGGTCGCGCAGGGACTGGAGGTCACGCCAGACATCCGGTTTCTTGGAGGCATCGTGGAGCAGAGCGGAGGGATGATAGGTCGCCATCATCCACACACCCTTGCGCTCGTACCAGACGCCGCGCTCCCGGGTGATGAAATGGTCGGGACCTAGCGTAGCTTTGAGCGCGGTGGAGCCGAGCAGCAGAATAACGCGCGGGCGGACAAGGGCGACCTGCATGCGCAGGTGCATACGGCAGGCATTCGTCTCCTCCGGGGTGGGTGTGCGGTTCTGGGGCGGGCGGCACTTGACCGCATTACAGATATAGACGCGGTCGCGGGGCAGAGAGATGCTGGCGAGCATCCGGGTGAGCAGCTGGCCTGCAGGCCCGACAAAGGCCAGCCCTTCCTCGTCCTCGCGCTGCCCGGGCCCTTCCCCGATGAGCATGAGCGGGGCGTGCGGGTCTCCCTGTCCGGGCACCTTGTGGGTAATGCCCTGATAGAGCGGGCACAGGGTGCACGCTTCCACCTGCGCATGCAGAAGCTCCCAGGAAATCTCCGGCATACCGCCACCACCTTTCAGATGTTGCCCAGAAGGCTGAAGGACTGGGTGAGATCACTCTGTACCCAGGAGAGGAGGGACACAATAAAGGCGATGAGGATGAGAATACACACCGTTCCGACCACAGCACTGAAAAAATCGGTTGCGCCATGAAACAGCCGATAGCGGTCGCGCTGGGCTTCGCGCTCCTCGGCCTCCTCCTCCCAGTCCCATGAGGAGCCTTCCGCCTCTTGGAAACTGTCCTCCATGTCCTGCGCATCCAGAAGCGCCTCGGCATCCTCGGAGAAGGCAGGGGTGTGTGCCTTCTGCGTGTGTGCACGGAAATAAGCCATGTCGTGTCCTCCTTGATCAGACGTAGTCCAGCCAGGGGGCTGCTTCCTCCTCACGCCCGGTCAGCTCGCCCTCGCACATAAGCTCCGGAAAGCCCTGCTGGCGAAGGGCCTCATAGAGGACAACGGCGACCGAGTTGGAGAGGTTGAGACTTCTGGCCTCGCTTCGCATGGGTATGCGGATGCAGTCCTCGGGGAAACGGGAGAGCAGGTTTTCGGGGAGCCCGCGCGTCTCTTGTCCGAAGACAATGAAAACATCAGGACCATAGCTCACCTCGGTGTAGACGTGCTTTGCCTTGGTGGAGGCAAAGTACATATGCGCGTCAGGAAAAGCGCGGAAAAAGGCTTCCAGCGACGGATGCACGGTATAGTGCATGAGGTGCCAGTAGTCCAGCCCGGCACGCTTCAGGTACCGGTCGGCGAGGGAGAAGCCCAGGGGCTCGATGAGGTGCAGATCGCATCCCGTGGCAGCGCAGGTCCGGGCGATATTGCCTGTATTCTGGGGAATCTCCGGATGGACAAGTACGATATGCATGGCAAAGTCCTCGTGAAAATTACTTAGTGAGGATACAGTCAACTTCGTCTGGCGCAGGGACTTCGAAGGCCTCGCGAAACTTGGAAAGCAGACCCTCGTCGACAAAGTAGGCGTCACTCCGTCCCGCCTTGACCTCTGCGTTGCGCTTTGCTATGCGCTCCTCCCAGGTCTTGTCGGGCACGGACAGGTAATGGATCTCGCAGGGAACACCGCGCGAGGCAAAGTAGGTGCGGAAGGAAACGCGGGACGCAAGTGTCCACAGTCCGGTATCCAGGATCACGGGGGTGCCGCAGCATGCGATGTCTGTGGCCGTAGCATACAGTGCTTTCGTGAGCCCTTCAACATACCTGTCGTGGTCCGCTCCGGCATCACTGCCGAAGATGGAGAGCATAAAGGCATCCACGGAGAGGATGACGGCGTGCAGGCTTTCCTTGAGCGAATTCGCATAGGTGGTTTTCCCGGAGCAGAGCTTTCCGCACAGGGCAATCACTTTCATATTGCTGTCTCCTTTGCTGTTTCCTTTCCGGGCCTTTTAGAGCCCAGCACCACGAGCAGCAGGGAGAGCAGGGCATCAACAAGGATCATGATGAACAGGGCAAGCGGGATGCGGGAGAGGTCACCTGCGAGGAAGCCGTACCAGTCGTTGGTATAGCCCAGGCTGTCGGTGAGTCCGTTGATCAGGAGATTGCCCACATAGTAGACGCCGTAGAGGAGCATGGGCACCATTCCGAGTAGCGTAGCCTTCAAAGGAAGAACGCGCTTGCGCCGGGTGAAGACAAAAAAGAGGATGCAGAGCACGGGCACCAGAAAGTGGAAAAAGAAGTTGGCACCGCGAAAGAGACCGCCATAGCCAAACACAGGGCCGAGAAAGGCGAGGACAACCGCAAAGGTGATGGTCACGCCGACCGTGGCGGCTAGGCGCAGGCAGGAGAGCCAACGCGGAAGCTCCTTTTTTCCCTCCCGGAGGGCACGGATTTCAAGGACCAGGCACACAAGGGAGACAAGACCCGCAAACAGATTGGAGTCGACGGTAAAGTACTTCAGCGAGTAGAGGCCGGCGGCGCTGAACATGCCGCCGTAGCTGTTGCGCATCATAGTAAACCAGGCGTAGATCACAAAGAGGAAAATGAGCGCGTCATAGACAGTGCGGGCCACATAGTGCTTCTTTTGCATGGGAACCTCCTGAAGGGGACGACGGGAACGGGGATACGAGAGGAGCCGACCGTGCGGCCGGCTCCAAAGCTTAACGGAACACGTTGATGCGGGCTTCACCGGTCTTGAGCTGCTCGGTGAGCTTGGTGTCCGTCTTCTCAATGAATTCGATGGCGTCCTGGAAGGAGAGGAAGCGTTCGTTGCATTCGCTCGGCTTCTTATCCTTATCGGGGCCGGCGAAGGCCTTCTTCACCAGGATAACGGGGAGGCGGCGCAGATCGGTCTTCCACTCGGTATTCTGTGCCTTGACGGTGAGGAAGGGCTCCTCATAGTTTGCCGTGAGGCCCTTATCCGCGCAGAGCTTGAGCAGGCTCTCGGGCGTTTCCCCCTCCCTGGCTACGGTCTCCAGCGGGATATAGATCTTGATGTTCTCCTTTTTGGAAGGCTTGCAGATTTTGCAGGCGGTATTGCCGCCCTGCATGGCCTCGCCGATGCCCGAGAAGCCGATGAGCTCTGTCATGCCGCGGAGCTTGGGGCATTCGCGTTTATGGAAGTTGCGGTAGCCGCTGGCCAGCCAGAAGGCATACTGCGGGGAGGTCAATGTGATAATGTCCGCCTTTTGCTGGGGCGTGAGATACATATTGGCCAGCTGGCGCTTGCGCTCCGCGGTGAGGAAGGTATAGCGCTTCTGGGCGGCTGTCTCCTCGGGGGACAGGGGCGCAGGCGGTTCAATGGGCGGCTTGGGCGGCTCCTTGGGCTGCTCCGGCACGGCCTGCGGCTTTCCGGCAGCGCCCTTTGCCTTCCTTCCGGGCTTCTCCGGCTGACGCGGATTGCACACCGGACAGAGGGTGAGGCCGCTGCCCACGAGCCTGGGGAGGTTGGCTGCCATATAGAGCGAGGTGTCCCCGCTCTTGAGCATATCCGGGCAGTCCTTGGTATGCACGACCTTCGTGGCCTTGGAAGCCACAAAGGGGAAGCTCTGACTGGGCTGGGTGACCTTCTCCAGGACCTTCTCAAAGCTTGTCTTATAGATACTCTTGACACAATCGCAGGGTGGGAACTGTTTGCGGATAAAGAAATCGACGCTGTGCTCGCAGCGGACCCACATGCCCTCATGGACCTTCTCACAGTTGCGCATATGGACAAGGTTTTCGATGGGATCGTACACATACTCAAAGGAGAGATAGCGGGTGAGGCGGTGGTACTGGTCCTTGTAGAGCTTGTTCGCGTTCTCCTCCTCGGTGAGGTTGCTGCGGCGAAGCGTAGGGATATCTACCTTCAGGGCCCGAAGGAAGGTGAGCATGGTCTGCAGGTCCGCCTCGCTGTTATGGCGGGGCTCTGTGATCTCCAGGCCCCTTGCCTCGCACAGGTCATACAGGGGGCGGAGCTTGAGCTCCTCCTCCTTGAGATAGGGGTTGATGACCTCGCGGATCCCATAGAGCTCCCAGGGGCACTTGCGCATGGCCAGGTTGCGCTTGAAATGGCGCTTGAAAATCTGGACGCTGCTCTGTGCCCAGAAGGCCATGCGGTCGTCCTCGCGCAGCCACTGGCCGAAAGCCTGCATGACTTCCTTGAGGGACGGTGAATTCTCAAAGACCTCTGCGGGGAGACCACCGAAGCCCATCTGCGTGTAATCGGGTTGAGAAGCCGCGTCGGAGGGGTGGATCTGCATGGAGAAGGTGTCCAGCACCTGGCAGTCATCATCAATGCGGCAGGCGGCGAGCTGTGCGCCAAAGGGGAACCGTTCCGGGGTATAGCCCCATTCGTAGTCGACAAGAACGAGCATAAGTACCTCCATTTGCAAAGGGTAGTGATCCGGCTTGGGCCGGGCGTCAGAGGGCGGGAAGCCTGCCGATCACCCGGACCAGGTCGGGGTTAGTCACCGGGATGGGGAAATCGTCCCCGAAGAGCGGATAGAGCACCAACGGACAGGTGGAGACATATCCGGAGGGATCTGGGGTAGTGAGCGAATAGGTCACATACCTGCAAAGCAGGGGGGTTCCTGAGAAAATCACAAACGCAGCGTCCCCGCCTAGCAAAGCGTCGGTGCGCCTGACAAAGGCAAGGCCTTTGTCGCCCAGGTCTACCGCAAAATCAGTGCCGTAGGGAACCCGGTTTTCCGGAACCGTGACCGTTTCCTGCATGTCGGAAGGCTCGGGAAAGCCTTCGGGGACAGGCGACTTAGGAAAGATCAGGCAAGGCAGGGTCACACTTCGGTGCGCCGTTTCCTTGGACTGCTTACCCGCCAGGTAAGTTGAAAAGCCGCGTAGGATCCTGGCTTCCCGCTTGCCCAGGGGCGTTTCGATCTCTGCGATATCCCCTGTGAGAAAGGGAAAGTCCGGTTCGATGTCCAGGGCCTTGTAGAGCGCGATGAGCTCGGTGGCGCTGGGCTCGCTGCCACCGCTTTCCCAGCGGCTGATGGCGGAGCTCTTCAGGGGAATGCCCATGCGCGTGAGGCGCGATGCGAGCTCGGTCTGGGTCATCTTTCGGGCCCTTCGCATCTCGCCAATCCGATTGCCCACCAGGTTCTGCGCGCGTGCTTCCTGCACGGTAAAGGAGGGATGAGAAGCTGTGTCTTCCATTCGATCCCTCCCGTGCTTTTCTCTCCTATGCATTGTAAGCCAGGGGAGAGGCAAAGTCAATGCGTTTGCCTTGCCCGCAAGGTGCGATCTGGACTATAATGCAATTAACCTTTCCCATAACAATCTTGCTGGACCCCACTGGAGATTCTCAATGGAGGCGACAGAGATGGCATACGCGCTGATCAGACCCTCGGGCGAATTGATCACACGCACGGCGGACTTTCCCTGGCCGGACACGGGAGGCACGAAAAGCATCCCCATGGAGGACGGAACGATCCTCCTGGTGAAGGGCTCGGAAGATGATCCTGAAAAGGAAACACTTCGCGCGCAGCTGGAGGCGGCCCTTGCGGCCAACCGTGCCAAGGAGCGTTTTCTCTCCGCCATGTCCCACGACATCCGCACGCCCATGAACGCCATTGTCGGCATGACGGGGGTGGCGCGAAAGCACATGGACGAGCGGGGAAGACTTCTGGATGCCCTGGACAAGATCGATACCGCGAGCGGGCACCTCCTGTCCCTCATCAACGATGTCCTGGACATGTCGCGCATCGACTCGGGGCGCATGCAGCTCACGCGCGAAAGGTATCTCCTGGCGGACCTTCTCTATGAGCTACTTACCATGGTGCGCCCGCTTGCGGAGAAGAAGGGGCATACGCTGCATGTGCGCACGGGAGAGATAGCCTTTGAGGCGCTCTGCGGGGATGCCCTGCGCCTTCGGCAGGTCTTTGTGAACATTCTCTCCAATGCGGTCAAGTATACGCCGGACGGGGGAAGAATCGACGTGCAGCTCTCGGTTACGGGACACGGGGAGGATGCAAAGCTGCGCTTCCTTTGCCGCGACAACGGCATCGGGATGAGCGAGGACTTCCTTGCACGCATCTATGAACCCTTTGAGCGTGTGCAGTCCGAGCAGGTGAACCGCATTGAGGGCACAGGGTTGGGTATGAGCATTGTGCACCGGCTCATCACCTCCATGGATGGGACAATCGACATCCAAAGCCGCCTCGGGGAGGGGACGGAAGTCGTCATTGAGGTGCCGCAGGGCGCAGAGGAGATCCGCGTGGACATTTCTCCCCTTCGCGCCAAGCGATCCCTTCTCCTGGAGGCGGATGCGGAGGCAAAAGCACGGCTCCAGGAGATCTTTACCGCCTTCGCTTTGGACTTGACCGCCGTGACTTCAGCGCAGGAAGGGGCCGCTGCCCTCTCCGAGGCCGAGTTTGCAGGAAGGCCGTTTGACTGCGCAGTGATCGGGAACCGGGTGGAGAACAGCACAGGGCCTGTGGACATTGCGGCCTATCTGCAGCGCTCCCAGCCGGCGCTCCATCTGGTGCTGGCCAGTGAGGATGACTG
>JAFUZB010000317.1 GCA_017476845.1 Clostridia bacterium | reverse complement strand
CTCATCAACATTCCCACCGCGCTTGCCCTGTCCATCTCCATGAGCCTAGTCCCGGCCATTTCCGGTGCCCGCGCCGTGCATGATGAAGACATGGTCAAAAGCCAGACAGATCTCGGTCTCCGCTTCACCTTTCTCATCGGTCTGCCCTGTTCTGTCGGCATGAGCCTTTTGAGCAAGCCCATCATTTCCCTGTTTTATACAGGCGCGCTGACGCCCTCCCAGATTCAGTCAGCCTCCGAGCTTCTCTCGGTATCCTCGCTCACTGTCATCCTCTTCACTCTGGTTCAGTCTACCAGTGCCATTTTACAGGGTGTACAGAAACAGCGGATCCCAATGTATACGTTAATCGCCGGCGTCGCTTGCAAGATTGCCCTCAATTACATGCTTGTCGCCATTCCCGGTTTTCATATTCATGGTGCGCCGATCTCCTCGCTGGTTTGTTATACCGTATCCATGATCCCCAATCTGTATTACGTACTCAAGCTAACGGGAACTCGTTTTTCCTTCGTCAACTGGATCGTACGGCCAGGCATCGCAACCCTAGTCATGGGACTTCTCGTCTATGCTCTTCTGCGCATTCTTCCCCTCCGGCCTGTCTTTACCCTCCTCATCACGGCGCTTGGCATCCTGTGCTATCTTGGCGTTGCTTTTGCGGTGAAAGCCATCACCAAAGAGGATCTGTCAGCTTTCCGGAGAACAAGGAGGAAAAAGTAACATGATTACGGTTCTTCCGCTGGGGCCCGGGGATCCTGCCTGCCTAACACAGGCAGCATATAAGATGCTGTTTTCCCCGGATGAAAAAAAAGATCATCTGCTTATCCTGCGCACCGCAAGGCATCCCATCGCAGATCTGCTCACCCAAGAGCATATTCCTTTTTCTTCGTTGGATGATTTCTATGAAGCATCCGATGATTTTGATGAGATGCACCGGAAAATGGCAGAGCACCTGTTGCGCACCTCGGAACACGCCGTGGTCTGCTATGCCGTACCAGATCCTCAGTCCGATGCGAGTGTGCAGATCCTGCGTGGAAAAACGATGGTGCAAGTGCTGCCGGGCGTTTCTCTGTCCGACTATTATCTCGCCCATCTTCCAAAGGGCTTCGTGCCCGGAGAAACCCTTCTCACCTGCTCTGCGTCCGCTTTCGCTGCCGTTTCCCCGGATCATGCGCTATTGATCACCGAAATCTATTCCAGGGAGACAGCCGGTCAGGTAAAGATTGCACTGGGGGACCGCTATCCCGATGACTTTTCCGTTGTCCTCTTTTCTGTACGTGATCTGAAGGTCAATGCAAAAGTACTTCCTATCTATGAGATCGACAGGACGGCTGCCTACGATCACCTGACAGCCCTGTATGTCCCCGCCCTCCCGTTTATGCTGCGAGAACGTTACGGCGTAGAAGATCTGGTACACATCATGTCCACGCTGCGCGCTGAAGATGGCGATCCCTGGGATCAGGAGCAGACACACTTATCCCTACGACCGTATCTTCTTGAGGAAGCGTATGAGGCAGCCGCCGCAATTGATCAGGATGATATGCTCCATCTATCCGATGAGCTCGGTGATGTCCTGCTTCAGGTTGTCTTCCATGCCGCCATTGCAGAGTCCTGCGGCGATTTTAACTTCACCGATATCTCTACCACCATCTCCTCGAAAATGATTCACCGTCATCCTTCCGTCTTCCCATGGGCTGCCACAGGTCAGGAGAGCGACTGGGAGAATATGAAGAAGGAAGAGCGTGGCCTTAAGCGCGATACCGATCTTCTCAGGGATATTCCTATGGCTTTGCCATCCATCACCCGTGCATGCAAAGTCATCCGGAGAGCAGCGCACCTTGGTTTCCCTGTGGACATGCTTCTACCCTCAAGTGAGTCCTTATCCCATGTGCTTGAAGATCCGTCCGCCCAGCTTTTTTCTCTCATTGCGTCTCTTTCGCAAAAGCACCTGGACGCAGAGGACCTGCTGAACAAGGCGACAGATCGCTTCATCAACCGCTTTGATGCCTTTGAAAAATGTATCAATGACCAAGGGAAGGTACTCAAGGCCTTGACAGCAAAGGAAATGGATGTATACTGGCATATGGTCGAAGCCAAGGAATAATAAAGGCTTTGCACTGTTCTGACTCTGTCAGACACTACTATGCATTCGATTAGCGAATGCTTATTTCAAGGAGGAACACCCCATGAACAAGACAGAACTGATTGCCGCACTCGCCGATCGCACCGGTGTACAGAAGAGAGACGCCGAGAAAAGCATCAATGCTTTTGTGGATATCGTTACCGAGTCCCTGGTAAACGGCGACAAGGTTCAGCTGGTTGGTTTTGGTTCTTTTGAAATCAAAGAACGTGCTGCTCGCACCGCCCGTAACCCGCGTACCGGCGAAGAGCTCGCTGTTCCCGCTTCCAAGGCTCCGGTTTTCAAGCCCGGCAAGGCACTCAAGGAAGCTGTGAAGAACTGATTCTGGAGTATATGCCCGCAAGCCGTCGCTTGCGGGTTTTGTTTTGGAGGCAATTATGCGATTGGATAAATATCTCAAGGTTTCGCGCATCATCAAGCGGCGGACCGTGGCCAACGAAGCCTGCAGTGGCGGACGTGTCACGCTCAATGATAAAGTCGCCAAACCTGGCACAGAAGTTCATGAGGGCGACATCATGACCATCCGTTTTGGGGACAAGCTGGGAAAATACGAAATTCTTTCCATCATGGAAACCGTACGTAAGGACAGCGCTTCCCAGATGTATCGCATCCTGTCGGAGGATGAAGGCATGGCACAGGAGCGGGACTGATGTGGTATGCAGTCATCCTCGGCGGCGGAAGCGGAAGCCGAATGGGAACAGGCCGCAATAAAGTCCTTATGCCGCTCACCGGAATACCGATCATCATTCGCTCCCTTCTGGCCTTCGAGCCCTTTGTGGATGGCATGGTTTTGGTCATGCGAAAGGAAGATCTGGAAGAAGCTGAGCAGTTGCTCAGAGAATTTCATCTGACTGAGGTTCACCTTGTTACCGGCGGCCAGACACGTCAGGATTCTGTCTATCACGGGCTGTCCGCCCTGCCCGCGGATTGTGACTATGTGATGATTCACGATGGCGCGCGGTGTCTAGTGGACGGTGCGACAATCCGCAATGTCATGGACGGAGTGGTCCGCTTTGGCGCAGCGGTAGCCTCTGTCCCGCTTACCGATACCGTCAAGCTTGCAGATGCGTCCATGCAGGTCGTGGATACACCGCCCAGGGATCATCTCCACGCGGTACAGACTCCCCAGGGATTCCGCACAAAAGATCTCCTGCAGGCCCACGGCTATGCCCGCGCTCACAGTCTGCTCGGGACAGATGATGCTTCACTTCTTGAAGCCATGGGACAAAGTGTAACGCTCACACAGGGAAACACGCGGAATATAAAAATCACTCGTCCGGAGGACATGATCGTGGCTGAAGCCTACCTTTCTTCTCTATCGTCTTTGCGTATCGGACACGGGTATGATGTCCATCAGCTCGTACAAGGACGCAAGCTCATCCTATGCGGTGTCGAAATCCCGCACAAACTCGGTCTGCTCGGTCATTCCGATGCAGATGTCGCTGTCCACGCTCTGATGGATGCCATGCTTGGCGCCTGTGCACTTGGCGATATCGGGCATCTCTTTCCCGACAGCGATGATGCCTTTTTGAACATCTCCTCGCTCCTTCTTCTGGAAAAAGTGAGAGATGTGATCTCGGAGAAAGGCTACAAACTCGTTAACTGTGACCTTACGATTGTCGCACAGCGGCCGAAGCTGGCAGCCTATATTCCTCAGATGCGTAAGACACTTGCCGCCACGCTTGAAACAGATGTGGAGAACATCTCCATCAAAGCAACCACAACGGAGCATCTGGGCTTTGAAGGACGGATGGAAGGCATTTCTGCCACGGCCGTCGTCCTCCTTGGTCGCCACTGACATCATGCTGGTGCATACGTGAAAGGCAGGAGGTATTCATGGTCATCTTCATCGTCGTATTAGTTCTTCTTGTTCTTCTCATGGCACTTGGTTTTGTCCTTGCCAAGTATGCCCTTTCCATCCGCAGACAGACCTTGGAAGAGGCGAGGAAATGGCAGTCCGAGCACTATGATATCTCCTTTTTTGACAAGCTGAAAAAAGAGGATTATACCGTAGAAAGCTATGACGGCTATCAGCTTCATGTACATTTCCTTCATAACCCCGCATCCAGCCAGCGCTATGTCCTCCTGTCCCATGGATATACCGATAATCACCTTGGGTCTCTGAAATATACGCAGATGTACCTGGATCTTGGCTTCAACGTGATCCTCTATGATCTACGTGGGCATGGTGAAAACGCGCCCACCTTCTGCAGCTACTCCATCCGGGAGGGTCACGATCTTGCTGTTCTCATTGAGGATTGCAGAAGGCGCTACGGAGACAATGTCTTCTTCGGT
>JAFUZB010000316.1 GCA_017476845.1 Clostridia bacterium | reverse complement strand
GCAGGGTGGCAAGAGAGTACACTTGCCAAAAGATTCGAATATCTATGCAACGAAAGTATAGACGGGATTTCCTGGATAAAACTGTGGCAGAAAAACAGAAACGATGTCTTGTGAAAATTGGAAAACAACGAGGATGTACTGAAGCGAAGGAAGAGCATTTTTGATCAGCAACAATATCGGGTGGACTCTCGCGGCAGCGCGAGAGTCTTGTTGCGCTCTGGGAGTATTTCCACCGCTGGCAGACATGATCATAATCATGATCGTGACACATGCCTGCTGCCTTGGAATCCATCACTTCTGGGTAAGGATGAAATGCTTCTCAAGAGGACAGATGAGGATAGAGACAAGGGCGGCCTGTGATTGAACATTGGAAATCGAGATGCTATAATCATCCGTGGATTTGAATAGCGGTAGAAGGAAAACGGAACGGTAAGAAGGTATTTGAATCCTGGCAAGAGTGGATTTGCAAGAATTGTGATCGTGATGAACAGCGATGTCGATAAGACTGGGTTGAGTGGAATCATTGTGCGGTTAAATGGTATGGTGGGGAAATCTTACGTGGATCAGCAGATCTCTCCGTTTAGGAAAAGCATATGCAGCACAGATGCTTTGCGCTGATTATACCTGGAATCGAAAAGAACTTGGAAATGCCAGCATGCAGGAACACAGTCTAAATCACTGGTGCAAAGTAACTCTTACTGTGTTAATCAGCGGCTCTACCAACCATTATGCAGTATCTTTACGAGGCATGATAAATGCTGTGGTAGAACGAATTCTTATAGAATACAGAACAAATAAAGGCGGTGAATCGACATGAAGACGGCTAATGACATCAGAAATCTGTTGAGAAAGGGCGAAAAAATCGATTTGGAGTGCAAGGAGGCGGATAAGCAAGTTCCACGATCCATTTACGAAACGTATTCTTCTTTTGCAAACACGGATGGCGGGACGATCCTGCTTGGAGTGCAGGAAGACAAGGACGCGAAAGATCCGTCAAAACGTTTTCGGATCATCGGAGTTGATGATCAGGAAAAGCTTATCTCTGATTTCTGGAATACGATCAATGGGAGCAAAGTAAACGTCAATATTCTTATTGATGAAAATGTGTATCCATTGGAGGTAGATGGTCTCCCAATCGTTGTGATTGATGTGCCACAGGCTGACTATATGATGCGTCCGGTTCATACGGGAGAAAATTCCTTTAAAGGGTCTTTTAAGAGAAATCATGAGGGAGATTATCATTGTTCTGAAGCTGAAGTGCGCAGTATGATCCGCGACCAGAATGAAAGTGGTAACGACAGTCTCTTATTGGATTTATACACAATGGATGATATTGATCCGGATACGCTGCACCGTTATCGGAACCGATTTCGTGTTGCGAACGAGGACAGTGTCTGGAATGCTTTGTCGGATAAGGATTTTCTCGAAATGCTGGGTGGTTATCGCTATGATCGGCGGAAGAAAGTGGAAGGCCTTACAATGGCGGGACTTCTGATGTTTGGTAAGGGTCTTCCAATCCGGGATGTGTTCAACATGATCAATATGGACTATCGTGAGGAGACCAATGTCTCTTTTGATGTACGATGGAATGACCGGGTTACCTATGATGGATCATGGGAGAACAATCTTTTTAATTTTATCCAGAAAGTGATGCCGAAGCTGACCGCAGACCTGCCAAAGCCTTTCCGTATGGAAGGAATTCTTCGCGAGGATGATACGCAGCTGCATAAAGCCTGTCGCGAAGCGATGATCAACATGATTATACATGCCGATTTTCAAGGGGAAGGTACCCTGAAGGTAATAAAGCACCGGGATTATTTTGAATTTACGAATCCTGGCATTCTGAAGATTCCGAAGGAAATGATTTACAGGGGAGGCAATTCCAGAGCCAGAAATCCGCGAATGCAGATCATGCTGAGGATGATCGGATATGGCGATACTGCAGGCTCTGGCTTTCCTACAATTCTTGCCGCATGGCGGAATAAAGGATGGCCGAAGCCGAAATTGGAAGAAGATACGATCTTGAATCAGGTGACGCTGATCCTGAAGATGAATTCTAATGAACCTGATGAAGGTCAGGGGGTCTCTCATTGTATTAATGGCACTCAATTTGGCACTCAATTTGGCACTCAATTTGGCACCCAATCTGGCACTCAATTTGGCACTCAATCTGAAGATGAAGAATTTAAAGCACAAATTCTGTCAATGATAAAAGCAAACAATAAGATTACAAGACAGCAGATTGCGGGAGCGCTTTCTGTAAGTTTGCGAACTGCGCAGAGAATGTTGAAATCCATAGATGGATTAAAATATATCGGCAGTGGTCGCGGAGGACATTGGGAATATAACGGCGAAGATGAATGATAGCGATTCTGCGATAACAATCGTTCGGACACCCTATTGATGAAGGATGAATGAACACATATGTAAATCAGGATAAATCAAAGCGCATCTACAATACAGTTCGCATCATGCTTTGAGATGGAAACGGAACTGTTTTGGAAGCCCGGGATGGAAGGATGCTACGAAGGAGTAGAGGATTGCCTGTTTACGCTTATCTTTGAAAATCGGCAAATAAGCAGTGGAATTTGTCACGTGATAACGCTATCTGTTGAACGGATGACACGAATCCAGTTGATGTTGAGGTTAATTCAATTGGAAATGCTGTGTATAGGTGGATGAAGAAAGACAGATCACCGTCGCAATTGAGATGAATCTGTGGACGCATCAAAGTACGTACAATCTTACATGCAGATGAGATTACTCTGTCTATGGTGAGGACCGAATCAGATAAGCGATGGTTCTGTGAATACAGGTACCTGGCAGAAGTGCGCTTCAGATCAATAGTTCAGGTGAACGTGCGGAGGAACTATGTCCATCGCAAAAGGAATGGCTCTGTCCTGATGCATGGAGCAGATAAATTGTCCTGGCTTGAACGAATCCCAATGTACATGCAAAGAGAACGATTCGAAAGTGTACTTGGGCAATGGACGGGGTTCTTGTCTGAGCAGTTAAGCTAAAACGACTTTCCACTAATCTCTATCCGACCAATGAAGTGTCTGCCTGTGGAAGGAAATTGGATGCAGATGTTGGAAAAGCTTTGCAACGGGTTGACATGTGTGAACAAAAAATCTCAAAAACTGTTTCCTAAAAAAAGAATATACGCTATAATTAAATCTTAAGAAATGTGCATTCTAATGTGCCCCTGCGACAGGGATGAAAGAGAAACAAAATCATGCCTGTCGTCCAAAAGGAGTATGACCATGTTCGGAAAAAGATTTCAGTTGAACGATCAAAACCTTGAGGTGATCGGCGAAATTGGCAAGCATATGCCCGGCGGTTTCTTTATTTACCGGCATGAAGATCACGGTGAGGTGCTGTACGCCAATCATGCGGTATATGGCATTTTCGGATGCAGGGACGCGGAAGAGTTTAAAAGCCTGACCGG
>JAFUZB010000315.1 GCA_017476845.1 Clostridia bacterium | reverse complement strand
TCGTCCGTCCAGGGTTCGGAGGCGACAAGGCGGTCGTCCTTGGCCTGCAGGCGCAGCGTCACTTTGTCGCTTGCGACCTTTTCCCCGACACGGTCCAGCCACTGACTCGTGCCGGCCATGACCACCTCATCGCTCATGAAGTTGCCGATGAGCATCCAGGTGAAGTAGCCCAAGGCATCGGGCGTGAAGATCACCGGGCCAGTGAACTTTTCCGTGAGCGGATAGACATGGAGGCTCTTCTGGGTATCCTCCAGGCTGCGCCTCACCATACCGTGATCGATGATCGGGGTGTCCAGGTCATGCAGGGAAACCGAGGTATAGGCAAGGCCCGTGGTCCGCTCCCCGTCGTTTCCCGCAAACTCCAATCCGATATCATAGCTTCCGTCGAAGCTCTCCAGATCGGACCCGTTGCTGTTGCGGTAGAGGCTGTGGGAGCGCGTGTAAACGGCAATGTTCTGGCTCAGACGGATCTGGGGGAAGTCCCGGGTCACCGTCCCGATAAACTCCTCCATGCGCGCATACAGCGCGTCCATATCCGGCGTTTCCGGCCCGTTGTGGAAGACATGCTTTCCCTGGTTCTCCGCGATGTCGTTGGCGTCATCCTCCATGGCGGATTCCGCGCCGGAGATGGCGTCCGCAACCAGCTTGTCCAGCCCTGCGTCGCTCAGGTCATTTCCGGAGGCTGTGCCCTTTCGGGTGCCCCGGAAGACTGTGACCGCGGCAGACTGGTCAAAGAGTGTCCGATAGAGCACGAAGGACGTATCCTCCGTATTCAGCTCATGCTTTTCCGTTTCGCCGACATCCACGGCATACTTTGTCATTCCTTCTGCCCTAAGCTTTGCCTCCAGGGCATCCGTTCTCTCTCTTACGTCAAACATCTCAGCGACCTCCTATGGCGATCTTGCAGCGCATCTCGGGACCGGCCATGCCTACAGGCATGGGCTGCTTCTTTCCGCAGAAGCCGCTGGAGGACCAGGTCACATTGGATGAAACCATGTCTACGGTTCTGAGCATGTCAAAGGCGATGCCGGAGACCGTGGTGTCCAGCAGGGCATGTCCGAGCTTTCCGTTCTTGATTTCGTACCCCAGGGAGACACCGAACATGAATTCGCCCGTCAGGTCCGCCTGACCGTTGGAGCTCTCAATGAGATAGTAGCCGTCATCGATGGAGGCAATCATCTCCTCCAGGGTGCTCTCGCCCGGGAGAATCGCGGTATTGCGCATGCGGATGAGCGGTTCGTCGGCATAGTTCCATGCGCGCGCGTTGCCGCACGGCTTCATGCCGAAGTGGGCAGCGGTCTCGCGCGAGTGCATGTAGCCGGTGAGGATACCGTGATCGATGAGTACGGCGTCCTCGGCGGGAATCCCCTCATCGTCCAGGAAGACGGGGAGCGGCGTCTCCTCGCCGAAGGCCGTGTGCGCATAGTCCACGAGCGTCACCAGGTCGGAGGCCACGCGCTTGTTCAGGCTCGGTCCCGCAACGCTGCCGCCGAGCACCAGGTCGGCCTCAACCGTGTGTCCGACAGCCTCATGGGCAAGCATGCCGCCCATCATACCGCCGAGAATGACCGTCTTGATGCCGGCCTGGGCATAGACACCCTCGGTCTTGTCCATGAGCTGGCGGTAGAGGTTCTCAATCTCGGGATAGTACTTCGTGAGATCGGCGAAATGGTCGTCAAAGCTTCCCGCCCCGCCGAAGGCACGGAAGAGCTCCACCGGCGTGCCCTCGCTTGTCTCGGCCGTCAGGAAGACATAGATGTAGCAGCGCGGATAGGTCACATGTCCGCTGGCTGCATCGCTTGTGACAATGATCTTGTCCTGCGCATCCTCGGTATAGACGATGCGGCGGCTGGTGACGCTGGGGCAGTGCGCCTGTACATAGGCGTCCACCTCGCGGCAGGCATCGATATACCGCTTCTGCTCGAAATCCAGGACATCGCGCACCGGCACGATCTTGGCATCCGAGGGGCAGGCGGGGTAGCTCCTCCCGCTCTCCTTGGCCCTGGCATCCAGGAACAGGGCATTCTCGGTGGCCGCTCTGAGCACGCGCTCGGCATCCTGGCTGCTGTAGCCCGCGATGGACGAAAAGCCATAGCGTCCGTTGCGCGTCACGCGCGCACTGATGCCCCGGCTCTCACTCCTGCTGTTGCCCACCAAATCGCCGTTGAGCAGGGTAACCCGCCTTGCACGGTTCTCATGTCCACGCAGCACGGTCTGCACCCCATCGGCAAAAAGTGCTTTCTGCCCGGTAATGATATCGTTTAGCATATTTTCCTCCACTATCTGTGCGTCTCTCCGCACACCTTGTGAGTATACCCTATGCACCCTTGTCCTGCAAGATGTTACACAGGCTCAAGCCCCAGCGCGGTGCGGACTTCACCGGCGAGATAGAGGGATCCGGTGCATACGATGTCCCCCTCCCCGGCTTTCTCGCGCGCCAACTGCAGTCCCGAAGGAAGGTCCTGCGCACAAAAAGCTGTCACGCCGCGCCTTTGCAGCATGTCTGCAAGCACATCGGGCGAGAGCGCGCGCGGGCTGTGTAAGGGCACGCACACGATGCGATCCGAGAGGCGCCCCAGCGCATCCGAAACCGCCTCCAAATCCTTATCCGCCATGACGGCGGCCACCAGGACCGGAGGTTGCGACAGCGTCTGCAGATACCTCCCCAGCGCCTCCAATGCCGGAGGGTTATGTGCCCCGTCGATGAGAACATTCCCGCACCACTCAAGCCTTCCCGGCCACCGGACGCGGGCGATCCCCGCCTCTATGGCCGACTTTGGGATACACACGCCCTGCGCTCGAAGCTCTTCCGCGAGCGAGACGGCCAGCAGGGCATTCTCCGCTTGGTGACTTCCGGCAAGCGGGATGTGCAGCGCATACTGCTCCCGTGCCGAGATCACCGCATCTGTCCCGGTGCGTCCTGTCCTCACCTCGGACAGGCTGCCCGGGGGCATCCGAAGGGGCGCACCCGTCTCCTGCGCATGCCGGGCTAATACCTGCGCTGCCGCCTCCGCCATAAGCGCTGCGATGCAGGGCACGTTTGGGCGCATGATCCCGGCCTTATGGCCCGCAATCTCCTGAAGGGACGTTCCGAGGTACTGCCGGTGATCCATCCCGATGGGCGTGATCCCGCAGAGCGTCGCGGGGACCGCCGTCGTCGCATCGAAGGTGCCGCCCATCCCAGTCTCCAGGATCCATACCTGACAAGCCGTGTCCTCAAAGAGGAGGCAGGCCAGTGCCGTGCCAAGCTCAAAGGGCGTAGGGAAAACACCTTCTCCCCTGAGCGCCTCCGCGGCAGCCATGAGGCGCACGCCGGCTTCCTGGATCTCTTCTTCCGTCGCCAGCCTTCCGCCGATACGGAAGCGCTCGGCATAGGTTTGCAGAAACGGGGACGTATAAAGACCTGTGCGCAGCCCCGCACTCTCAAGGATGAAGGCGAGCATGGCACAGGTACTTCCCTTGCCGTTCGTCCCCGCGATATGCACCACGGGGACGGACGGCATGATATGCAGTTTTTCCATCAGGCGCAGGGTATTCTCAAGTCCCTGCTTTCGCCCGGTTGTCCGGGCGGCATCGATATAGGCGATGACATCCTGCATGGCATGTTCCTTTCGGATTACTTGCTCTCAGCCAGCTCCTGCAGTCTTGCCTTGAGCGCTTCCAGCTTCTGCTGATTATTCTTGAGCTTCTCCCGCTCGCCGTTGACCAGCGCTTCGGGCGCCTTGGAGACGAAGCCGGGATTGTTGAGCTTGCCCTCGGTGCGCTTGATCTCGTTTTCGAGGTTGGCCTGCTCCTTGGTAAGGCGCGCAAGCTCCTTCTCGATATCCACAAGATCGCCCAGCGGAATATACAGGGTACCGGCGACGGTCACCGCGGTCACGGTCTTTTCCGTCACCTCCGCTGCGCTCCCGATCAGGCTGGACTGGGAAGCACCGGCAAGGCGGGCAAAGTAGAGTGCGGCATGGTCCAACGTCTCGCCCCAGCCCTCCTTGGGCAGGAACATGAGACGGGTGCGGCGGCCGGCGGGCACGTTCATCTCCACACGCATGTTGCGGATGACGCGGATGACCTCCATGATGCCTTCCATCTTCTGCAGGTCCTCCGGGAAGTCCCACTTTCCAGCCTCCGGCCAGGGCTTGAGCATCAGGAAGCCCTCGGTGCCGGGCAGGTAGTGATAGACCTCTTCAGTGAGGAAGGGCATGAAGGGATGGAGAAGCTTGAGGAGGCCTTCCAGCACATAGAGCAGGACAGCCTGCACATTCTTCTTCGCGTTCTCGTCCTCGCCCAGCAGCCAGGGCTTGGCCATCTCAATGTACCAGTCGCAGAACTCGGACCATGCAAAGTCATAGATGCGCGTGGCGGAGAGGCCGAAATCGCCCTCCTCGTTGTGCGCGGTGATATCCTTCGTCGCAGCCTCCAGACGGGTCAGGATCCACTTGTCAGCCATGGTGAGGGTATCCGGGTTGATCTCCACATGCTCCTTGGTGTTCATGAGCACGAAACGGCTCGCGTTCCATATCTTGTTGGCAAAATTGCGTGCCGCCTCCACCTTCTCGGTGGAGAAGCGGGTGTCGTTTCCGGGGCTCACGCCCATGAGCAGGGAGAAGCGGAGGGCATCGGCACCGTACTGGTCGATGATCTCCAGCGGATCCACGCCGTTGCCCAGGGACTTGGACATCTTCCGTCCGAGCTCGTCGCGCACCAGGCCGTGGATGAGCACCGTCTCAAAGGGCGTCTCTCCCATCTGCTCGATGCCCGAAAAGATCATACGGGACACCCAGAAGGTGATGATGTCGTAGCCGGTCACCAGCATGGTGGTGGGATAGAAGTACTTCAGATCCTCGGTTTCATCCGGCCAGCCCAGCGTGGAGAAGGGCCAGAGTGCGGAGGAGAACCAGGTGTCCAGCACGTCCTCGTCCTGCTTGAGGTGGGTGCATCCGCACTTGGGGCACACGGTCGGATCCTCACGGCTGACAATGATTTCGCCGCAGTCATCGCAGTACCAGGCAGGAATCCGATGGCCCCACCAGAGCTGTCTGGAGATACACCAGTCGCGGATATTGCGCATCCAGTTGAAGTACTGCTTGTCAAAGCGCTCCGGCACAAACTTCGTCTTCCCGGTTTCCACCGCCTCGATGGCCGGCTTGGCCAGGGGCTCCATCTTCACAAACCACTGACGGGAAACCATGGGCTCCACGACGGTGTGGCAGCGATAGCAGGTGCCGACCTCGTGCTTGAGGGGCTCGATCTTCCCAAGGAAACCGCCCGCCTCAAGGTCGCGGACAATCGCCTTGCGTGCCTCGGCGGTCGTCATACCGGCATACTTTCCGCAGTCGAGCACCACGGGCTCATTGACGGCAGCCTTTCCGCTGGCAATAAGCTCGTCGTTCTCCTGCTTTTCCTTCGCGCCCGTCATTCTTCCGTCATAGGTGAACACGCGCACGATGGGCAGATTATGCCGCTGACCGACCTCGTAGTCGTTGGGGTCGTGGGCGGGGGTGATCTTCACGACACCGGTGCCCTTGGTCATATCGGCATGCTCGTCCAGAACAATCGGGATCTCCTTGTTGAGCAGGGGCAGGATGACATGGCAGCCGTGCAGATGCTTGAAGCGCTCATCCTCGGGGTTGATCGCAACCGCCGTATCGCCCAGCATGGTTTCCGGACGCGTGGTAGCCAGCTCCAGCATCTCGCCGGTCTCCTTGACCGGATAGTAGAGATGCCAGAAATTGCCGTCCTTCTCCTCATACTCGACCTCGGCATCCGAGATGGAGGTGGCACAGCACGGGCACCAGTTCACCAGGCGCGTGCCGCGATAGATCAGGCCCTTCTCATACAGATTGCAGAAGACCTCACGCACAGCCCGGGAGCAGCCCTCGTCCATGGTGAAGCGCTCGCGCGACCAGTCGCAGCTGGTGCCCATGCGGCGCTGCTGGAGGGTGATGCGGTTGCCGTACTGCTCCTTCCAGGCCCATGCGCGCTCAAGGAACGCCTCGCGTCCGATGCCCTCCTTGGTCAGGCCCTCCTCGCGCATCTTGTCCACGATCTTGACCTCAGTGGCAATGGCTGCGTGGTCGGTGCCGGGAAGCCACAGGGTCGGATCACCCTTCATGCGGTGATAGCGGATGGCCGCGTCCTGCAGTGTGCAGTCCATGGCATGACCCATGTGCAGCTGGCCGGTGATATTGGGCGGGGGCATCACGATCGTGAAGGGCTTCTTTCCCTCCACCCGATGTGCCTTGAACGCACCGCTTTTCTCCCAGGCGTCATAGATATCCTTTTCTATCGCTTGCGGATTAAACTTAGTTTCCATCGTCTGTTCCATGCTTTTTCCTTCCTTTCGCGTTGCCTTACGTCCTGTCAGGTTGTGAGAAACAGCCAGGCAGCCCCGAGGACCGCCATAGCGCAGCCGACGATCTTTACGATATTTCCGGCTTTCTCCTTCTTTGGAAAGAGCTTTCCCGCAATCGGGTTGCCGCCATAGGTCAGCACGGCACCGATCACCACCAGGATTGTCCCGGGATGATAGAGCTTCTCCACGCTACTGTCTCCCCTTTCGCAAAATAAAAAGCAGCTCGTCCATAAGGACGGAACTGCTCCGTGGTACCACCTTTTTTCGCAGACAGGGTCTGCCTCTTGAGCACTGTAACGGGTGCACCCGTGCGGACTCAGGGCAATCGCGTTCATCCCCATCTCTCCAAAAGCGACCTTCCCTCGGTGCTCACGCAGGCGGCCTTGCAGCCGGTGAACCGCCCTCTCTTGGCATGCTGCCGAAGTACTCCTCTTTTATCACAGAGAAAATCTATGATATTGTCGGACTTAAGCGTCCTTCTTCTTGTTTTCCTTTTCCTCAAGCTTCAGGACATCGGTGCCATCATAAAAACCGCAGAACTTGCAGACATGATGGGACAGCTTCATCTTATGGCACTTGGGGCATTCAACCAGCGCCGGCTGTTCCAGCTTCCAGTTAGCGCGACGGCTATGCTTGCGAGCTTTGGAAATTTTTCCCTTCGGAAGAGCCATGTTCACACCTCCTCATACATCTCATCCATACGTGACTTACGTCACACCTGGTCAGCGCTCTGGTTTTTCTCATCCAAGAGCTGCTGTAATGCCGCAAAAGGATGCTGACCAGGCAGTTCCTTCTGGCATGGTTCGGGATCCTGTTCCTGAAGATATTGCACATATTCCCTGCAGTCGGGCTTACACAGAAACCGCATCGGCAGATGCATGACTGCATAGGACATTGCCAGTTTTTCCAGGTCAACGACGCGACTTGAATAGGTGAAGATCTCGTCGTCTTCCGGGTCGCCCTCAAGCTGAAACAGTTCCCGATAATCTGCTTCAACCCGTGCTTGGGCATCCTTCAGGCAGTTGGCACAACGGGCATGGGCCATAACCTCCAGCTTGCCGTCGACCTCTACGTCACCGTTTTCCATCGCTTCAAATGTGCCCCACATGTGGGCTTCTTCAAAGCGCACCGTCTCTCCGCTCACATCCTGCGGGGCAATGGCCTGCCCTACATCAAACGAATAGACAGTTCCTGGATTACGGGTGGCTTCGGAAACGTCAAGCATACGCTGGTCCTCCTCGTGACCATGCGTCATTATACGAAGGGAAAAATGATTTGTCAACAGCATTTTCCCGCGCATACGATGATTCAAGCCCTTGAAAAATGCGCTTTTTCCTTACATGTGTGCAGGCCGGTGCATACGCACCGGCCCGCAATTTGTCAGAGATTGCGCTCCGACATTTTTGACCTTACTCGGCCAGCTCGATCACTTCAGCAGTCTGGTTGAGCAGATGCGTGGAGTTACCAGCTTCATAAGCTTCCTTGCGCTCGTCGATGATCTCCTGGAAACCAGCATCCAGATATTCCTGAGCATACTGTTCATACAGAGCATCGAACTCTTCCTCAGAGCACATGGTCAGCTTGTCACGATATTCCTTGTACAGGTTGACCAGGGTGGTCTGATATTCGGCCTCAGCGTCCATGGAGACGGAGTAGAGGGCGTTGGCGATGGCCCAGCCGGCATCACGGATAGCGACCTTATCGTTGTACCACTTGATGACGTCCTGGGTGAAGTCCTGAGGCAGGTCATGGGGCATATTGTTGGCGATTACGTCTTCTATGGTACCGGCCTGACGTGCTTCAATGGTGATGCACCAGTAGTCCTTATTGTTGGAGAAGCCCTGCTTATAGTCGCCGTTGTAATCGGAGACAGACACCGGGATGCCGTTCTCGTCATAGGAGAAGTTTTCTCCCTCGAAGCCCCACTGGAAGGGGAAGAGGTTTTCTTCCTGGGTCAGCCATTCCATGTACATCCAGGCAGCCTTGA
>JAFUZB010000314.1 GCA_017476845.1 Clostridia bacterium | reverse complement strand
GGTGTACATGCACCATTAGCTCAGTTGGTAGAGCACCTGACTCTTAATCAGGGTGTCTAGGGTTCGAGTCCCTAATGGTGTACGCGCCGAACCATCGTGGTCCGGCTTTTATTTTGTCTTCGCGGCGCCTGCAGAAAAGGGCGCCTTTTGCTTTGGCGAGAGACTGGGGAAAAGGAGACCAATTTCGGCTTTTCTCCCTCCCGCGGCTATGTTATAATGCAACGACCCATGAAAGGAGCGGAGTGCCTTGCTGCTGCACGGTGAAGAACCTTTATCCATTGAGGAAGTAACCCGCATGACACCGCTTCGTCTGGCCTATATCGGCGATACGATCTGGGACCTGATGGTTCGAACAGAGCTTGTTTTCATGGGATACAATGTTCATCACATGCATCAGGAGGCTGTGGGCAGAGTCAATGCCAATGCGCAGGCGACTGCCTTCAGAGCCATTTCACCTTCGCTTACGGAAGCTGAGGCGGCGATGGCCAGACGCGGAAGAAATGCACACAGCCGCCATCCGGTACCGAAGCATCAGACGCCGGAGGATTATCAGGCGGCAACGGCACTGGAAACCCTGTTTGGATATCTGTATCTGACAGGGCAGCGGGACAGATTGCGAGAATTGTTCAGTCTTGCACAGACTGCTAGGGAGACGAGGGACGAGAATTATGCCAAAGGTGGAAATGCACTGTGAACTGGTGCGCCATACACTTTCTCCGGAAGAAATGGTGGCCATGGGAGCCCGACTTTGCTATTCCGGTGCCCACGTCAATGACCTCTTTGAGCGTGTGACCGCAAAGGATCAGTCCGGGTTTGTCGAAAAAATCATGAGCATGGGACACGAGTCTGTGCTTGAGCATGCCTCTTTCACCTTCGCAGTGGAAGGGGTGAGCCGCGTCCTCCTTGCGCAGCTCACGCGGCATCGTCTGGCCAGCTTTTCGGTGCAGAGCCAGCGCTATGTCTCCTATGAAGACGGGTTTGGATATGTCATTCCGCCAAAGATTGCGCAGCTTGGAAGCGAAGCGGTGGAGGAGTATACCGCCCAAATGCAGCAGATGCAGCAGTGGTACTGTCAGTGGCAGGAAAAGCTTGGCAAGACGGGCGAGGGGACCAATGAGGATGCACGCTTCATCCTCCCTGGCGCCTGCGAGACAAGGCTGCTGATGACTATGAATGTGCGTGAACTAAGGCATTTCATGGCGCTTCGCATGTGCAGCCGTGCACAGTGGGAGATCCGGGCCCTTGCCACGAAGATGCATGAAGAGTGCATGAAGGTGGCGCCGGCGCTATTTAAGGATGCAGGCCCCGGATGCTTGCGCGGTGCGTGCCCGGAGGGGCCGAAGAGCTGCGGGAAGGCCGCGGAGATTCGAGCTGCGCGCAAAGCGATGCTGGAAGCGCTGGAAGACGTGGTACAATAACGGACGAGCACGAGAGAAGAAGGAGTTAAGCATATGGCTTTTTATGATGCATACCAAAAGGGCGGGAAGAGAAATTCGGACAGGCGGAATGACACCTGGGAAGAGGAAGGCTCCCGCTACCGCGGAAAATACCAAAAGAACAATTCCGACAGATACGATGACGGAAAGCAGGGCAGGCGGGGAGCATCCTCTGCACATTATCGCTCCGACAGCGGGTACAACACGCCCTCCTCCGGCCGCGACAGCCGCTATCGCACGGACGGTCGGTCTGCCTCAGGTGGCAAGCATACGGGCAAGGGACAAAACAGTCACTATCAGCCCAATCGAAACGACAGACGTCCCTATCGCCGCGAGGACCAGGAGCGCTTTGAGAGCAGAGAAGCGGAGAAGAGCTATCGCGATTTTGAGCATGTACCGGTGAATCCGCCCAAGGAAGAGAATCTGCCCACGGATAACCTGCTCGTCGGGCGCAATCCTATCAGGGAAGCTATCAAGAGCGGCAGAAATCTGGAAAAGCTGCTTGTGGCAAGGGGCGAATTGCAGGGCTCTGCGCGGGAAATTCTCTCCATGGCCCGTGATGCCCATGTGGTCATCCAGGAAGTGGACAAGTCCCGACTGGACGATATTGCGCCGCACCATCAGGGAATGATTGCCTATGCCAGCGCATACAAGTATTCGACCATCGCTGAGATGCTCTCGGAGGCAGAAGCGAAGGGCGAGGATCCCTTCCTGATCGTCTTGGACGGGGTGACTGATCCGCATAATCTGGGTGCGGTCATCCGTTCCGCAGAATGCGCGGGTGCACACGGCGTGATCGTCCCCGAGCGGCGCTCGGTAGGCCTGACCCCCGCTGCAGTCAAGGCGAGTGCCGGCGCGATTGAGCACATGAAGGTGGCGCGTGTTTCCAACCTGACCCGCACGCTGGAGGATCTCAAGAAAGCCGGCATGTGGCTCTATGCTGTGACAATGGACGGCAAGGACTACCGGAAGATCGATTTTGCCGGTCCCTGCGTGCTGGTGGTCGGCAGCGAAGGCGAAGGCATTTCTCGACTGGTGCTCGAAAGCTGCGATGTGGAGGTCAGTCTGCCCATGAAGGGACACATTGATTCGCTCAATGCCTCCGTGGCAGCGGGCATCATGATGTATCGCGTTCTGGAGTCGCGCAGGTTATGAAACCGCTCCTGATTGTGGACGGATATAATGTGATCGGTGCCTGGGGAGAAGCGCAGAAAAACGGGTGGACCATTGACGAGAGCCGCGACAGACTCCTGCATGCGCTGGAGGATTACAGCGGATACAGCGATGAGGAAGTCGTACTCGTATTTGACGGATGGCAGTCCGACAGGAGAACGACAACCGAGGAGACTCGGGGGAACATCACGGTGGTCTACACCCGGCACGGAGAGACAGCAGACAGTTACATTGAGCGTCTGGCGGCGCAGGTGCCGAAGTACCGGAGTATGCGTGTGGCGACTTCGGATGGGCTGGAGCAGTCGCAGGTTCTCTCCACAGGCGCGGTACGCCTGACGAGTCGGGAGCTGCTTCGGGAGCTTCGAGAAGCGCGCAGCCGCGGGCTGAGCGGGTATCGGATGGACAGCGGGATACAGCGGCACTCTCTGGGCGGAAGACTGCCGGAGGAAACGCTCAGTGAGCTGGAAAAGCTTCGACGCAGCTAAAAGGGAAAAGAGGGAGAACATGGACGATCCAAACAGAAACGCCGAGGAGCAGTCGGATACGGCCAACCCTCTGGACACGGAAACAGATCGTTCGGAACCACAAAGGCAGGATCCCCCAGGCGAGCTTGAATACACGGAAGAAGAGCTTGCAACCATGGAGGCGATCCGCGCCGCTCAGCGTAAATATGGGCAGGAGAGTGGGACTGAGCAAGGCGCAGGCGATACCGAGGACATAGACGAGGCCACCATGGCCGACATGGACCCGATTCTGGCAGCCGGGTACGGCGGGATGCCGGATGAGCAGGTCGTGGAGAAGTGTCACGAGGGTGACTCGCTCGCCATGGAGTATCTGCTCAACAAGTACAAGAATTTTGTGCGTTCCAAAGCGCGCAGCTACTTCCTGATCGGAGCGGACCACGAAGATATCGTACAGGAAGGTATGATCGGCCTGTTTAAGGCGATCCGGGATTTCCGCCCCGACAAGCTGGCTTCCTTCCGCGCGTTTGCGGAATTGTGCATTACAAGGCAGATCATTACGGCGATAAAGACGGCTACCAGGCAGAAGCATATCCCGCTCAACAGCTATGTGTCCCTCAACAAGCCGATCTATGATGAAGAGTCGGACCGGACGCTGATGGATATTATCGTGGAAGGCCATGTGGATAATCCGGAGGAGCTCATCATTTCTCAGGAGGACCTCCATGGAATCAACAAGACACTGGCGGAGATGCTGTCCGATCTTGAGAAGGATGCCTTAAATCTGTATCTGGACGGAAAGAGCTATGTCGAGATTGCCGAGGAGCTCGGGAGGCATGCCAAGAGCATTGACAATGCACTGCAGCGTGTCAAACGCAAGCTGGAAAAATATCTCAAAGCAAAAAGACATGAAGAGGCAGCCGTGTAACGCGGCTGCCTGTAGCATGTGGTAGGGAAGGCTGTAAGGGAAATACAGGAATTCGGAGGACGACTACATGATTGTTATTCTCAAGCAGGGAACGGTACAGAATGAAATCGACAGGCTAAGTGACTTTTTCGGCTCCATGGGACTGAAGGTCCATCTGTCGGAAGGCGAACATGCCACCATTATGGGCCTGATCGGAGATACGTCCCTGGTTGATCCCGACATGATCGCCAACCTCGAACAGGTGGAGGCGGTACGGCGCATTCAGGAACCCTACAAAAAAGCCAACCGCAAGTTCACTCCCGAGGATACGGTTGTGGATTGCTCCGGTGTGCCCCTGGGCGGCGGAAACTTCCAGATCATAGCCGGCCCTTGCTCTGTGGAATCGGAGGAACAGATCACCTTTGTCGCACAGGAGGTCAAGAAGGCGGGCGCCGGTCTTCTGCGCGGCGGTGCCTTTAAGCCCCGGACTTCCCCGTATGCCTTCCAGGGCCTGCACGATGAAGGCATTCGTCTGCTGCTCAAAGCAAAGGCAGCGACAGGACTGCCTGTGGTGACAGAGATCATGGATATCAAGCATCTGGACCTGTTTGCGGATGTGGATGTGATCCAGGTGGGCGCAAGGAATATGCAGAACTTTGAGCTTCTCAAGGAGCTTGGACATACGGACAAGCCGATTCTGCTCAAGCGTGGATTGGCCAACACGATTCAGGAGCTCCTGATGAGTGCGGAGTACATCATGTCGGGCGGAAACGAACGCGTGATTCTGTGTGAACGCGGTATTCGCACCTTTGAGACCGCAACGCGCAACACGCTGGATCTCAGCGCGATTCCGGTGCTGCATGAGAAAACGCACCTGCCGGTGGTCGTTGATCCGAGTCACGCCACAGGGATTGCAAGAATGGTCAAGCCGATGGCATTCGCCGCTGCGGCCGCAGGAGCAGACGGTCTGATGATTGAGGTGCACAACGATCCCAGACACGCACTTTGCGATGGTCCGCAGTCGCTGACTCCCGAGGAGTTTGCAGAGGTTGCACGCGGCGTATTCGCACTGCGCGAGACGCTGAACGCATAATTTCCCATACAAAAATCCGGTCATAGCAGACCGGATTTTTGTATGGGACACTTTACTTTGCGGCTTTGGTGAACGCCTCAATGAATTCCGGACTGCTCCAGGTACCGCATGCGCTGAGCTTGTCCTCGCGCACCAGCATCTGAGCGCTCAAGCCGTTGTCGAGCTCAATGACGAGGGTAGAGGAGGTATTGAGCGTGGAGGTGCTGTCAAAGACGGCACTGTCAAACAATGTCTTCATCAGATCTTCGCACACGGCTGTGTCAGTCACCGTGCCCACGCCTGTAAGGGAGAGGCTTTTCACATGCCCAGACGCCTGCAGTGTATCCTGGAGCCCCTCCTTACCCGTGGTGGCGCGCCCATTAAAGCTGACACGCTGGAAGAGACGGTCGACACCGTTCACCTCCGCACAGACAAAGGTTCCTTTAAAGCCGGAAACCGCATACACATCCGTACCTGCTGGGACGGTATTACTGGAGAGAATACCGCTGTCGGACAGGGAAGGCTCGGTAGTAAACTCCTCTATGCTGCCTAGGGAGTCGCCGCGAAGCGCGCGATCCACGGAGGAAGGCACAGTCAGGAGCCGATAGGTTGCTCCCTTGATGGATACCAGGGGGAAGCTGCCCTGTCCCTCTTCCCAGATCCCGGACGTTCCCTCCGCGCGGCGGGTCGCGGAGATTTCACCTTTGAGGAGAAGCGAATCATCGGATGCGGTGTCTGGGACATCCTGACCAAGCGGCATGGACGTGATGACGGGTGCAGATACCATGTTCATCGGCGCCTGATCTTTTGGGAAAGCGAGAAGGGCGAAAAGAAGAGCCGCGCAGCATGCCAGGGCGGCGCCTTTGGTGGCATACAGGGAAATCTTCTGCCGTTTTCTTTGCTTCAGTGCCTGCATTTGGATTCGATAGCGAAGTTCGGGCCCGGCTTCCAGTCCGCCGAGTGCCCTGTCGGCGATTTGTGGGAGTTTGTCAAGTTCTGTCACCGGGCATCATCACCTTTCAGTATTTTTTCCAGCCGTTTACGGCTTCGGCTGAGCCGGGAGGAAATCGTACCCTCCGGCAAAGACAGCATCTCGGAGATCTCGCTGATCCCATAGCCCTGATAATAATGGAGCAGGACGATTTCTTTAAAATCGGGAGGCAGCTGGTTGACTGCGGACATCATCTGCTCCTCGTCGGCGAGCCGCTCAAAGTCATCCGGGGCAGGGACCAGTTCAAAGGCAGGAGAGCCTAGGACAACGCGCTTAAACCATGCGCCGCGCCACAGGTCCTTGCAGCGATTGAGGGCGACTTTGAGAAGCCATGCTTTCTCGCTTCCTGCTTTAAGTTCGGGTTGGGTGGAAATCAGTTTCACAAAGACGTCCTGACAGACATCCTCGGCCTTCTGCCGGTCGCCAAGATAGAAATAGCAGACACGAAGGACATCCGTCGCAAAACGCTCATAGAGATCAGCGAAATTCATCTCGGTGATACTGCTTTGAGCGGTACTTGCTTCACTCACCTTTTCACGCTCCTGTGTAATGGTGTAGATCCGTGGGGCCCGTCGCGAATAGAACGAAGATGAATGGGCATTTCTTCCCGGGGTGCAAAAAGAATCGGAGAAAAGTCAAAAGCGGCTGAATGCAAAGCATCCCGCTTCGAAAAGACAAAAAGGATACGAAAGAAAACGGCATATAACAAAGGAAACATGCTTGACGAAAACTTGTATTCTCGTTTACAATACAAGTGAAAGAAAAGATCCTTTGAAAAACTTTCAAATCACGAAAGAGGTGCATGACATGCGCTATGTGGCACCCAGTGCGGATATAAGGGAGTCATTTCACCAAGGGATCAATGCGCGTGCATATGAAATGCTCGGTGCACATCCTGTGGAGCAGGACGGCAAACCGATGTGGCATTTCTGTGTCTGGGCACCGAATGCGAAGGACGTATGTCTTGTCGGCGAGTTTAATGAATGGAAACTGCAGGCCACCGAGATGACAAAGCAATATGACGGCACCTGGGAGGTTCGTCTTCCTGCGTCACGCTTTGATCCTGCCTCGGATCCGGACAAGTACAATTATCCGGATGCTGCAGAAAAACTCAAGAATTACAAATTCGCCGTGCAGACGCAGGACGGGGAGTGGCACGAACACGCCGATCCCTACAGCTTCCGCATGCAGCAGCGCCCGGACAATGCGTCCGTTCTCTATGATCTGGAAGGCTATGCCTGGCAGGACAAGGCATGGATGGACAAACGCAAAGATACCGACATTCAGACTTCGCCGGTCAACATCTATGAGATGCATCTCGGCTCCTGGAAACGTATCGGCTCGACCAAGGACGGTCTTGGGAACACCGGAGCCGATGATAAGACAGGGGACACGGCCGGGCGCGTGATGACCTACCTTGAGACAGCGGATGAACTGATCCCGTATCTCAAAGAGATGGGATATACGCATGTGGAGTTCCTTCCTGTGATGGAGCATCCTTTGGATATGAGCTGGGGATACCAGGTGACAGGCTTTTTTGCAGCCACCTCCAGGTATGGCACGCCCAAGGAACTGATGCAGCTCATTGACAGACTGCACCAGGCGGGCATCGGCGTCATTCTTGACTGGGTACCTGCCCATTTCCCCAAGGATGAAGTTGGGCTTCGCAGGTTCGATGGAACGCCCTGCTATGAGCATCCGGACCCCAGGAAAGGCGAAATGCCGCAGTGGGGGACATGCATGTTTGACCTGGCGCGTGGGGAGGTACAATCCTTCCTTCTGTCCAGTGCCTGTTTCTGGTTGGAATGGTTCCATGCGGACGGCATTCGTGTGGATGCGGTTTCCTCCATGGTCTATCTCGATTTCTGCAGGGAGGACGGCCAGTGGATGCCCAACCGCTTCGGCGGGAGAGAGTACCTGGAAGGCATTGCATTTTTGCAGAAGCTCAATCAGAACACGACCAAGCTCTATCCCGGAATCATGATGATTGCCGAGGAGTCGCATGCCTTCCCGGGAGTGACAAAGGCACCTGCGGAGGGCGGACTGGGATTCACCTTCAAGTGGAACATGGGCTGGATGAATGATATGCTGGCCTATGTCAAGCTGGATCCGGTGTACCGCAAATGGCATCATGACAAGCTGACCTTCTCCCTCTTCTATGCCTTCTCTGAGCATTTCATTCTTCCGTTCTCCCATGACGAGGTGGTGCACGGAAAAGGCTCCATGGTGGATAAGCAGCCGGGAGATCTGTGGAGAAAGTTTGCGGGTCTGCGCGCGCTGTACGGCTATACGATGGCGCATCCCGGGAAAAAGCTGCTGTTTATGGGCGGCGAATTCGGGCAGTTCATCGAGTGGCGCTATCAGGAGCAGTTGGACTGGTTCCTGCTTTTGTATGACAAGCATCCGCAGATGCAGAAGTGTGTCAAGCGCCTCAACGAGCTATACCGGGACACCCCCGCGCTCTATGAAGTGGATGATTCGTGGAGCGGTTTTCAGTGGGTACAGGCCAATGACCATGACAACTCGGTTCTGGCTTTCATCCGTTGGGACAAAAAGGGACAGGCTGTGCTGTGCGTGACCAACTTTACCCCGGTTGTGCACGAGAACTATCAGTTCGGTTTGCCTGCAGCCGGCACCCTCACAGAAATCTTCAACTCGGACAGAGAGGTTTACGGCGGATCGGACCGCTATAACCCGAATCCGATTGTGGCCAAGAAAGAAACATGGCATGAGTTCCCCTATAAGGTTTCCATTGTCATTCCGCCCATGGCCACGGTATACGTCCGCTATGTCCGAGAGGAACATGCGGAAACCAAATAAAGATGCTATCTGCAGCCAGCGCTGCTGATACATATATCGCCAATGAACTAATTTTCAGATCAACGAAAAGGGAGAGTGTTTTCTCATGATGAGAAAAAAGACCTGTGTTGCCATGCTGCTTGCCGGCGGCCAAGGCAGCCGACTTGGCATTCTGACCAAGACGGTAGCCAAACCGGCAGTTCCTTACGGTGGAAAGTACCGTATCATCGATTTCCCGCTGTCCAACTGCACCAACAGCGGTATCGACACCGTCGGTGTTCTGACACAGTATCAGCCGCTGGAACTCAATGCCTATATCGGCAGCGGCGCACCGTGGGATCTGGACTTGAATAATGGCGGCGTCTTTGTGCTTCCGCCTTATCAGAAGGGCAAGGTTGGCGAGTGGTATCGCGGCACGGCGAACGCAATCTATCAAAATATGGCTTTCATCGAGCAGTACAATCCGGACTATGTCCTGATTCTCTCCGGTGACCATATCTACAAGATGGACTACAACAAGATGCTGCAGTTCCATATCCGCAACGGTGCGGACGCTACCATCGCAGTGCGCGAGGTGCCGTGGGATGAAGCCAGCCGTTTTGGCATCATGAACACGGATGCGGAAAGCAAGATCATCGAATTCGAAGAAAAGCCCAAGCAGCCCAAGTCCAACAAGGCTTCCATGGGTGTCTATATCTTCACCTGGGAAAAGCTCCGGAAGTATCTGACCGAGGACGAGGCGGACAAGTCCAGCTCCAACGACTTCGGCAAGAACATCATTCCGAAGATGCTCGGCGACAAGCAGGTGCTGGTGGCCTATCAGTTTGACGGCTACTGGAAGGATGTCGGAACGATCGAAAGCCTCTGGGAAGCCAACATGGACCTGCTTTCCACGCCCCTGCCCATCGATCTGCACGACAAGAAGTGGCGCATTTATGCCCGTAACCCCGGCTACACGCCCCATTATATTGCCAAGAACGCCACCGTCACCGACACCATGGTGACCGAGGGATGCGAGGTCTATGGACATGTCAACCATTCCGTGCTCTTCTCCGGTGTCACGATCGAGGAAGGTGCCAATGTGCAGGATGCAGTGATCATGCCCGGCGCAGTGATTAAGCGCGGAGCCATTGTCCGCCGTGCGATTGTGGCTGAGAACGCCGTGATCGGTGCCGGAAGCATTGTCGGCGAGGAAACCGGCAATATCGCTGTGGTAGGCCACGGTGTAGAACTGCCCGCTGGCGTCTCCGTGACTGCCGGCCAGCAGGTTGACGCAACCACGACTTTCTAATTCGCCGCACAGGCACTTGTAAAGGGGATAGAAACAAATGTTGAAAGATGTGATGGGCGTCATCTACACTGGAGAGAATGACGCAAACCTTCGTGAACTCACCTTGATGCGCGCTATTGCCGCACTGCCTGTGGCGGGACGTTACCGTGTGGTGGACTTCCTTCTGTCTTCTCTTGTCAATGGCGGGGTACGCAATATCGGCGTCATTATGCAGAAGAATTACCACTCGCTTATGGACCATCTGGGATCCGGCAAGGAATGGGATCTTCACGGAAAGCATGACGGTCTCTACGTCCTTCCGCCCTTCCTGACCCGCGAGAATGTCGGCGTTTACAACGGCACGCTGGATGCGCTCCGCTCCAACACCAATTATCTGAGCCGCTCCAAGCAGGAATATGTGGTGCTGTGCAATTCTTCCATCATCTGCAATCCGCACATGGACAAGTTCATTCAGGCACATGTAGATTCCGGCGCGGATATCTCGCTCATGTACACCAAGGAAGAGAGCATGATCCGCGATGAGATGGGCACCTACATCCGCGTTGCAGATGATGGCAAGGTGACAGAGATGGAAGTGGATCCCACCCATCCCACCCTCACCAACACCTTCATGGAGATCATGATCCTCAAGCGCGAATTCCTTCGCGATCTGGGGGAGAAGGGAGTGGCGCACGGACAGCATGAGATGAGCCGTGATGTGCTGCTGCCTATGATCACCGAAGGCAGAGGCCG
>JAFUZB010000313.1 GCA_017476845.1 Clostridia bacterium | reverse complement strand
TCAGGCGAAGCCCTGAGGTCTACAAGGCCTGGACGGACGGCGCCCAGAAGGAATGTGAGGTGCTGGAGCTGCAGATTCTGGAGGAGGTGACACGGGAGGACAGGCCCGTCTTTGTGGATACGAATATCTCCCTGGAAACCCTTCGCAGCCATGCTCCGCAGGGCCATGTGCTCATCATGATCGCCGATCCCGAGATTTCCGTGCGGCGCTTCTTTGAGCGGCCGGACCGGGAAAAGCAGTTCATGTACCGCCTGCTCATGGAGGAGCCGGATCCGGAGGCCGCGATGGAGAACTTCCGGCAGGGACTGCGGCTCATCAATTCCAGGGAAAAGTATGATGCCTTCCTGCATTCAGGCTTTCCGGTGATTGTGCGTGATGAGAAGAGAACGGTGGAGGAGACACTGACCTTGGTCGAGGAGGCGTTTGGGCTTACAGGGAAGGAATAGTAAGCGTGGAGGCCTATGGGATCCCATGAACGTCGGGCAGAAATGGGTTTGACCAAGGAAAAGTTGCGTGCCCGGAAAACAGCTGGAGCTGCCGCTTTGCGGCAGGGAAAGGAGCCAAAGATGCACCCGACGGAGCGTGTGGATCTCACCAACCTGTGCATGATCGTTGACGGAAAACGTGTGCTCGTGGAGGAGCGGAAAAACAGAAGCTGGCCCGGGGTGACCTTCCCGGGCGGGCACGTGGAGTACAGGGAGCCTTTTACCGATGCCGTGATTCGTGAGGTCCGGGAGGAGACGGGACTGACCATCTCTTCCCCGAGACTGTGCGGGATCAAGGACTGGGACAACGGAGAGACGCGCTACATGGTCCTCCTCTATCGGGCGGACCGCTTCAGCGGGGAGATTCGGGATTCCGAGGAGGGCAGGGTCTTCTGGACGGAGCTGGATACCCTGACCGACCTTCCCTTGGCTGAGGGCATGCGGGAGCTGCTCCGGGTGTTCCAGGAGGAGGACCTGAGCGAATTCTTCTATGACCGCACAGGTGGCGGCTGGGAGATTGTGCTGAAGTGAAACGCTGTACGCTGGGTCAAAAAAAGAATGTGACGCTGCACATTCTTTCATAGTCCCTGGGAAAGAATTCAACTTCCCTGCACGCATTCCGAGATCGCCTGATAAATGTCCTCGTAGGCGGCCGCGTAGCCCTTCTCGGGGGTGAGACGCTGCATGTCCACGTGCATCGCGTCAAAGAGCACCGCCTGCGGCAGATGCTTGGTGTCAGGTTCAATCATGAACGCATGCAGCTGCCCGTGCCGTGCATTCTCGCGTGCCTTGCGCTCAATGGCCCACCAGACGTCGAACTCGGACAGGTCAAAGCCAAAGCCCACCGCGTAGACCTCGCCCATGAGGAAATAGTCCAGCCATCCCCTGCATTCCAGCGGCTTTCCCGCCACCTGATGTTCCGTGTAATCGTTGGCGCGGAAGCGGTTGAGGGAAATGAGGGTGGAGACCGAGTTGGCGTAGGTATAGTAGCTCAGGACAAGGGACTGCCTGCGGAAGTATTCGCCGTGAATGTGAAAGACCGGCACCTTCCGCCCATCTTTCGTGGTGACCAGGGAGCAGATGCAGGTGTTATAGCGCGCATAGCTGCTCCCGTCCAGGGGCACGAAGCTCTTGCGGCGCAGTGCATCGGTCCAGTCCTTACCTGTGAGGACCTGCTCAACCTCATAGGTATAGTTGGTGGTGAGGATCGCATCAAAGGGCAGGGAGAGCAGCCTTTCCAGGATGTCGTGGGGCTTAACGTCCGAAAGGACCGACAGTGCGCGGTCCGTGACCGCCTCGTAGTCCGCTCCGAGCATAGCCTCGGGCTGCATGGAGAAGGGGATGTCGGAGAGATTGAGGGGTTGGGAGGCATCGGTGCCGCGGATCTGCTGGAGCAGTTGACTCCAGTTGCCGCCGCCGTTGAGGCGCAGAATACCGTTACCCAGAAACAGCACCCTGGGCGGGCGGGAAAGATCGATGCTCGGGATCGACTTGGCCATGTTCGTGCCTCCTCTCATAGGATAAAATGCAGCTGACACTGAGCGCGGATTATAACAGATTGCCTTCGGGCCGTCCATGGCAGGGCGGCAACGGAATCCGGAACGTAATCCGGGAGGTTTCCCGGGAAGAGGAGAACAAAAGGGGGAGAAGTCATGCGGCTTGGGATAGCCGGGACCGGCAAGATTGTGGAGGATGCACTCTATGCCATAGAGCCCATCGGGGAAATAGAGGTGCGCAGTGTGTTTGCAAGGCCCCACAGCAAGGCGAAGGGCGAGGCGATCGCGGCAAGGTGCGGGCACTGCGCGGTCTATACCGACTATGCGCAGATGCTGCGTGAGGCCGAGATCGATACGGTGTATATCGGTCTCATCAACAGCGCGCACTATGCCTATGCGCGTGAGGCGCTTATGCATGGAAAGCATGTGATCGTCGAAAAGCCCTTCACCGGAACGCTTGCGGAGGCGGAGGAGCTGCTTGGGATCGCCGAGGAAAACCATCTGTACATCTTTGAGGCCGTGACGGTTCTGCATACCGAGGCTTTTGCCAGGATGAAAGCGGCTGTCCACCGCCTCGGGCCGATCCGGATGATGCTGGCCAATTACTCCCAGTATTCCAGCCGGTATGACAGGTATCTCGCGGGCGAGGTCGACCATTCCCTGGATCCCGCTTATCTTGGTGGGGCACTGCGGGACATCAACATCTACAATATCACCTATGCCGCCGCCCTCTTTGGCGAGCCGCTGCAGGCCAAGTACTATCCCAACCGTGGCTTTAACGGCGTGGATACCTCCGGCACCCTGGTCCTGACCTATGACGGTTTCAGTGCCTGCCTCACGGGCACCAAGGATTCCGACAGTCCCTGCTTTCTCACGGTGCAAGGGGAAAAGGGCTTCCTGCATATGGACGGAAAGCCCAATGTGGCTGCCAATCTCACCGTGAGCGTCGTGGATGAGACGGTGGGCGAGCGGGTCAAGGATGCCGCGGGTGCCATGGTGCGCCAGATGCAATCTTCCACCTTTGTCTCCCCGCTTTCGGAGCACAGGATGACGCAGGAGTTCCGGGACTTTGCGCGGATCATCCGCGAGAAGGACGAGGCGGCCTATGCGGAGTGCAAAAAGGCCCTTGTATGTAGTCTGCGCATCCTTGAGATGGTTTCCTGATGCGCTGTGCCCTGCTTTTCGGCAGGGCGCTTTCTATCTCCGGGCGTCTGCGCGGACAAACGGATGCTCGACCTTGGGATCACACAGGGGCGCATAGAGCTCGGGCCTTCGGTAGGCGTTCCCATGGACCTCCCTTTTCCGGTAGGCCCGGATGAGGTCCAGATCAAATTCGGCAAGGAAGATCCCCTCGCTCCCGTTCGCCTCCAGGAGGCAGGTGTCGCGGGAACCGTGTACGTGCGGAGCATATGCCACGCCGTCAAAGGCTCTGGAAGGCCCGTTGCAGTCGGGAACGCCGGAGGGGTAGTTGCAGGTGGCGATGCCCAGCATGTTCTCATAGGCGCGGCCGCGCAATTGAGCGAGGCGGTTGATTTCCATGGGGCAGGCATTGGGAACAAGGATGATCTCGGCCCCGCGCAGCATGAGCAGGCGCGCTGACTCGGGAAACTCTCGGTCATAGCAGATCATGCTGCCCACCCGGACGGTTCCCTTTGCGGTGTCCAGGTCGGCAACCGGGAACGCATCCCCGGGCGTGAGGGCGCGCTCCTCGGTAAAATCACAGGTGTGTACCTTGGCATAGGTGAGCACGTGGCGTCCGAATCGGTCAAAGAGAAGGAGGGTGTTGCGCGCGCCTGCCTGATACTTTTCCAGGAGCGTGATGCCAATGGCCATCTGCAGTGCCTTTGCCGCCTCCTGAAAGGCGAGCACAAAGGGATGGTCCAATGCTATGGCGTCCTGCATCCATTCCTCTGTTGTTCTCCCGTCCAGGCGGTAGCCCATGGAATACATTTCCGGGAAGAGTGCGATGTCGGCTCCC
>JAFUZB010000312.1 GCA_017476845.1 Clostridia bacterium | reverse complement strand
TGGGTGTACTAATAAATTCTTGGTATTTACAGGCGATTTAATGTAATGTATCATATGCTTGTACATTCCAATATATAAAAGGTAGGAAACTGTATGAGCACAAATGAAGAGCGTCAAGAACTCATCAACGATCTGAAGTCGAAATTCGGAGAATACGTGGAAAAGTACTTCGAAGCATTCGACTCCGCTGGGAAAAAGAGTACGTATGGGATGCCGTCTATTACTCAGGTTGAGGAACTATGGCAAAAAACAAATAAAGAAACCAGAGAATTGTTAGTGTCTATGGTGGAAGACAGCATCAATTCAGTTGATGAATCAGAGATCATCGAATCAAAAAAAGAGAATACTCCGAAAGGGGAGTGATGCTGAAAAACAACGGGATTGTTAAGAAAAAACTCCTTTGCATTTGCGGATGGATCGAGTACGAAAGAACAGTGCTCATTCCTGCAGATGAGGAGAGCGCAAAAAAGTTGCTTGAAGAAGGTGTTCGTGCAATCTATCCCAAAGATTGTGCCTTAGGTGTTGATAAACTTCCATTTAAAGCCACGTATCTTATGATGTCAGCTATCGCAAGAGAGGGCATACGAGCCCTATCTTATGAAAAAGCAGCCCTTGAAATACAAGAAAAGTATCACGCAAATGTCAGCTCTGTCCACGTTGAGAAAATAACGGATTATGTTGGACAAGTTGTTATGTCCTATGCAGCTGAGGAAGCCGAGAAAGCAAAAGCCGTGTTCCAGAAGGGATTTGACAAGCGCAAACGTCATAGACGTGACAATGATATCCTCTACCTTGAGCTAGACGGAGCAATGGTGCATTTGCGCGACAAGCCCGATAAAGATAAAGCAAAACCCGGTTGGGGCGAAAGCAAACATGCGATCGCCTTCCATTCTCGTAATCTGCTCTATCGGCATCGTGGAGAGGATAATGAGTCTCACGAAATTCTGAAAAGAGATTTGACGGGCTACATCGGATCTGCGGAGGAGTTCGAAAACTATTTTCTCGCGTTAGCATTACGGAATCACGTTGAAAGCTGCAGTGAAGTTGTCGTCCTGAGCGATGGAGCCTTGTGGATACAGCGTTTTATCGAGAAGTATTTACCATTTGCCACTTTTATATTGGACAAGTACCACAATAAAGAAAATGCTGGGAAGTGGGCCAACGCTGTAGTAAAAGGCAAGAATCAAAAGAAAGAACTTGCCGATTTGCTTTGTGATCTGATTGACAAAGGGGACGTTCAAGGATTGCTGAGCATCGCGGAGAAATATAAGGATAAGCCGCTTCCCCCAGGAATCCCCAACTATTACACCTATGTCAAAAACCACATGAACTATATGGACTACCCTACGTATGAAAAAGCAGGTTACTTCGTCGGGAGTGGTGCAATGGAAAGTGCCAATATCTATCTGATGCAAAATAGAATGAAGTTAAGCGGACAACGGTGGAAAATCGAAAGAGGCCAGGGTGTCTTGATGCTTAAGGCGAAGTACGAATCAGAAAACTGGAACCAAGTCACGGAGTTGATGCGCATTCATTGCTATGGCGAAGACGACACAGAAGAGCGTCACAAATTGGATGGATTCTCCTTTTGCATCTGAGCACTTAGCTGAAGCCTATTTTTACCAAGAATTCATTAGTACACCCAGTCGAATAGACAATCTATTCGTCACCAGGTCAAAATCCTCGACCAGATGGACGATGTCAGTATAGAAGGTATGTGCGAGTATCCGCTTGCAGTCATCATGATGACAACCTTTCTGGCTGTATTGGGAGGCGCGAATACCTGGGAAGAAATAGAGCAGTTTGGGAAAGCTAAGGTGGAGTGGTTAAAGCGATTTCTGCCCATCCACGGGTATGATATGCCCTCCCGTGATACCTATCACCGCGTATTCTCTCTGCTCAATCCCGAGCAGTTTCAGCAGGTCTTTCTTCCCATCCTATCGGAAAACATGAATACCATTCGGCGCGAACTTCAGGTCCCGAATCCGAATCCATCGGAAAAGAATTCCGTAGATGGTATCGAAAGCCAAGGCGAGAAAGTGCCTAACATGCAGACGCTTCATATCTATGATGCTGCAGATGAAGTCGTTGTGACCGCGGGAATCAATGACCGAAGGAACGACGAGATCCCTGTCGCACGGTGGCTTCTGGAAACGTTGAACCTTAAGAACTCAGTGGTAACCTTAGATGCGTTTTATATGCGCCGGGAGACGATGAAGATCATCGTTAACGGGGGAGCGGACTATATAGTCAGATTACAGGAAGAAAATCAGACGAGCTTGTTCGAAGTGGTAGAGTACGCATTCTATACAATTGACCTGGATACGCTACGAAATGGGCGAGCAAAGAAGCACTTTAGCATCACGGGCGAAGGAAATACAAGCAGTCTTTATGGTATAAAAGGCGAAATCTATGGCAACGCTGTCCTCAGCACAGAGACAAAGACGCATGACCAGGACGAGATGTGCACAGTGTATCGAATCGATGCTCCGGAAGATACCGATAGGGATACAGCCTGGGCGAAAGTCAACTCCTACATCATGGTTGTCAGGGAAATCGTGCCTACAGATCCGAAGCAATATGCATCCAGCGAAATCAGATACTACATGTCGTCTCTCAAGGCGATTGATGAAATCTATGCTGGCATAATTCAGCATTGGGTATTCGAGAATAACCAACATTGCCACATGGGTGATACCTATGAAAAGAATAAAGATGCAACCATATACAGGACGGCTTTCGAGAATCTGGGGCAAATGATGAACCTTTGCATTTCACTGCAGAAGATGGTAAAGCCCCTCTTTCAGAATATAAGCCTCAAGGCAATGCTCATGTACATGAGTTGGAATATAGAAGAAGCCATTGCGCGGATGTTAAGTGCCCTTGATAACGAGACGATCATTACAACGCTCAAAAACGTGAAGTATGATGCGGTACAGACAAAAAAGGTGGCAGCAAAACTTGCCAAAATCGAGGAGGAAGCCCAAGCGTAAACTATCATGCTTTCCCTCAGAATTTGAACCTCTTATGAACCCTCTGAGCTGGGTGCTTATACCTGATAACGGTTGTGAACCACAGATAAGGCTAATCATACAATGGTTGTGTGCATAGAATGTCTCCTCGACATAGATAAGCTTGTCAACTATTCGCTTTAGTGACATGGTATCCGTTCTCAAATTCCTTGCCCTTATCGTATGTATCAATCTCAGATGCCGATAAATCGCCTTTTCCATCGTAGCGATAAAAGCGTCCACTTTCAGCTATGAACTCCAGGATACAGTAATCTTCATCTTCGACACCTTTCGGATAGTACTTTTCATCTCCCTCATTCCAAAGGAGTTCTCTATACTCTCTCTCAAAGTGTGCTACAACGTTTCCAAATAAGCAAAGTCCCTCAAAAGTCGAATCGTCAGAGAAATACAGACAAGCTTTCCCGTTCTTTTGCAGACTTTGTACGTGGGCTGAACTTGTATTTGTTGAAATGAGATGTCTGCCTAATCCTTTGTGCCATACGCAAAATACTCTGCGAATATTCTGTCTGCCCACTTCGTCAGTATAGCCAATCGTTGCAAAAAGTGAACGATTGACGAGATTCATTATTTCATCCTTTGTCATTACATCTTCCTCCGCATGTCCCGATCCTTATCATCATCGTTCAAGGTCAGAATACTTGACCTTGAAAATCATACATGCCATTTTATTGTCAGCCAGTAACAACTTGTGACAACACTGTTGATACAAATCATTCAAAATGAAGTTCAATATCGTACCCAAGTGCTTCTGCCTACGTCTCTGTAGGCGTTCTTTTCTCCTAACTTGCGATTTGGAAGGAAAGCGCACCTTGACCAAAGTTCTCATTGGAAAGACCAAGCGATAAGGAAATTCCCTCCCGCAAGCAGCGAAAGGGAAACGATTTAGGGCGTGATGCGACCAAGGAGCTGATTAAGGAACTGCTGCGCACTTCTGCCGCTCTCGCCGCCGTGGCGGAGCTCGTAACGGTTAGCCTCGGCGAGCAGCTCTTCATCGGTGAGAGTGATCTCGGGATATCTTCTGGCAAGGGAGACCACGATCTCCTGGAACAGGCGGTGATTGGGCGCACTGTAGCACACAGAGCAGCCAAAGCGTGCAGCCAGGGACAGCTTTTCCTGCATGGTGTCCGAGCGGTGGACATCCTTGTCGTGCTCCATATCGTTCCTGTCATCCCAAGTCTCGCGGACCAGGTGCCTGCGGTTGGAGGTAGCGAGAATCATGACGTTGTCCGGCCGCGTTTCCAGACCGCCCTCAATGACGGCCTTGAGGTACTTGTACTCCACTTCGTTCTCCTCAAAGGAGAGATCATCAATGAAGATAATGAAGCGGTACTGGCGATTCTTGATGAGGGAGATGACATCGGAAAGACGAGAGAACTGGTGCTTGTAGAGCTCAATGACGCGCAGCCCTTCCTCCCAGTACTCGTTGAGCAGGGCTTTGACGGAGGTGGACTTGCCGGTTCCGGCGTCACCGTAGAGAAGCATATTGTTGAAGGGACGCCCGCGCAGGAAGGCTTCCACGTTGGCACGGATCTCCGCCTTTTGGGTCTCATAGCCGATGAGGTCGGAGAGGACAACACGGTCCATGTTGTTGATTGCCTGGATCTCGACTCCCTCAGGACCGGGAATGCCCTTGTCCTGGATGCGGAAGGCGCGGTTGAGCCCGAAGATACCCACGCCGAAGCGGCGGAAGTGTGCGGTGACCAGGTCGAAGACTTCCCGGGCGTCCCGGGCACCGTCCAGGGCGAGGGAGAGGGCACAGACCTGCTCGGAAACGTGACGGTTGAAGAGCTGCTCCCGCTTAGGAATGGCCTTGTAGTCGCACACAAGAGACAGGCAATCCATGCCCAGGTCCTTTTCCAGGGGTGTGAAATCAAAGTGCATCAGACGCTGGAAGATGGCAAAATCGTGCAGCGCGATGGTGTTGATGGTGCCTTCACTTGCCCCCTTGAGCTCACAGGTCAGAGAGAACGAGCTCTCAAAGGAGATCAGGGTGTGGGTGAGATAGCACTGCCAGAGATTGCGGTCAAAGCCGCATGCGGTGGACAGATCCAGGAGACGGCGCACCTGGGTATAGACGCGGTGCTTGAGGTGCTCGGGCGTATCCCGCTTTTCCGTCCAGTCGGCGTAGATGCCGGAAAACTGCATGAGGATACTGTCCTCGGGCAGGGTGGCATAGAGAATCAGGGCATTGATGTCGCGATGCATGGCGGCTCTCTCCTTCTCCCTTAGGGAGTACACTCGGGATAGGGAAGCACCCGCATTTTCTGGAAAATGCGGGTGCGGAGGATAGTCTCAGCTGAGCACGGCACCCTTGTCGGCGCTGGTGACAAGCTTGGCGTAGCGTGCGAGATAACCGGTCTTGATGCGCGGCTCGGGGCATACCCATGCCTCGCGGCGACGGGCAAGCTCCTCGTCGGAGACCTTGAGCTCAATGGTGTGCTCGGGGATATTGATAGCAATGAGATCCCCCTCGTGTACCAGGGCAATATTGCCGCCGGCAGCCGCCTCGGGGCTCACGTGGCCAATGGAGGCGCCGCGGGTCGCACCGGAGAAGCGGCCGTCGGTGATGAGAGCGACCGATTCGCCAAGCCCCATGCCGACGATGGCGCTGGTGGGATTGAGCATCTCACGCATGCCGGGACCGCCGCGCGGACCATCATAGCGGATGACGACCACATCGCCCGCAACAATCTGCTTTTCATAGATGGCGCGGATGGCATCGTCCTCGGAATCGAAGACGCGGGCCGGTCCCTCATGGACCATCATGGCGGGAGCAACGGCGCTCTGCTTGACGACACAGCCGTCGGGGGCAAGGTTGCCGAAGAGCACGGCGATACCGCCGGTTTGCGAATAGGGATTGGCGATGGGACGGATGATGTTCTCATCGCGGTTATAGGCATGGGCAATGTTTTCGGCCATGGTCTTTCCTGTCACAGTCATGACGGAGGTGTCCAGGAGACCTGCATCGGCCAGCTCCTTCATCACGGCACTCACGCCGCCTGCGCGCTCCAGGTCCTCCATGAAGGTGTCGCCGGCAGGCGCGAGATGGCACAGGTTAGGTGTCTTGGAGGAGATCTCGTTGGACATGGCCAGGTCGATGGTGATACCGGCCTCATGGGCGATGGCGGGCAGGTGCAGCATGGTATTGGTGGAGCAGCCCAGCGCCATATCGACCACCTCCGCATTGTGGAAGGCAGCCTCGGTCATGATGTCCCTGGGGCGGATGTTACGGCGGACCATCTCCATGACCTGATTGCCGGCATGCTTGGCCAGACGCAGACGGGCCGAGAGAGCGCCGGGAATGGTGCCGTTGCCCGGCAGGGCCATGCCGATAGCTTCGCACAGGCAGTTCATGGAGTTGGCGGTATACATGCCGGAGCAGGAACCGCAGCTGGGGCAGGCGTTCTCCTCATAGTCGCGCACACCCTCCTCGTCCAGCTTTCCGGCTTTGTAGGCGCCGACTGCCTCAAACATATGGCTCAGGCAGGTGCGGCGGCCGTCGGAGAGCGTGCCGGCGAGCATGGGGCCGCCGGAGACAAACACGGTGGGCACATTGATGCGGGCCGCGGCCATGAGCAGGCCGGGGACATTCTTGTCGCAGTTGGGAATCATGACTAGACCGTCAAACTGATGGGCGATGGCCATGGCCTCGGTGGAGTCGGCGATCAGGTCGCGGGTGACCAGGGAATACTTCATGCCGACATGACCCATGGCAATACCGTCACAAACGGCGATGGCCGGGAACAGGACGGGATAGCCGCCGGCTTCCAGCACGCCATACTTGACCGCCTCGGCGATCTTGTCCAGGTTCATATGGCCGGGCACGATCTCGTTGTAGGAGCAGGCGATACCGATGAGCGGACGGTCCATATCCTCACGTGTCATGCCGAGGGCGTAGAGAAGCGAGCGGTTCGGGGCGCGTTCCACGCCCTGCTTGATCTGATCGGACTGCATAAGGCAAACCTCCAATTGTGATGTCCAATGAAACGGTTATCAGGCGAACGGTTCGTAATAGTTTTCCTGAAGGACGTTCTTGCCGTAGTCAAATTCGCCCTTCATCTTGGTCTGTTCATCAATGGTGTACTGGCCGCGCTCCAGGGCCACCATGCCGGTACGTACCAGTTCCAGAATGCCGAACTCGGCCAGCAGGTTCTGAATGGTCTCCACCTTGTTTTCATCGCCGATGACGGCAAGGGTAATGCTTGCCTTGGAGACATCAATGATGGAGGCGCGGAAGATATTGGCGATCTGAATGATCTCATTGCGCTGCACACTGTCGCCGGAAGACACCTTGATGAGCATGAGTTCACGGCGGATAGCATGCTCGGGCTTGAGGGACTTGACCGAGTGCACACAGATGAGCTTGCGCAGCTGGTTGCACAGGAGATTGAGCTGCTTATCGTCGGCGATCACCTCAATGGTGATACGGGAGATCGCGGGACTGTCGGTAGTGCCCACGGCAAGACTCTCAATGTTGTAGCCCTTGCCGGAGAAGAGGCGGGCGACGCGGGAGAGAACGCCGGCTTCATTGTCGACGAGCACGGCCAGGGTATGACGTGAAGTGGAATTCATTGGCTCGTCTCCTTTCAGTTCAGCATGAAGTCGGTGATGTGGCTTCCGCCGCCGACCATGGGCCGCACCTTTTCATCGGTGTCAATAATACAGTCGATGATGCTGCCTCTGTCACTCTGCAGTGCCTTTTTGAAGGCATCGGCGAACTCTTCCACACTCGCTGCGCGGAAGCCGTTGAGCCCATAGGCCTCGGCGAGCTTGACAAAGTCGGGTGCGCGGTCGAGGGTGGTCTGGGAATAGCGGCCGCCGTAGATGAGGGTCTGCCACTGACGGACCATGCCCAGGGTGGCATTGTCAAAGAGGATGGTGATGACCGGCAGACCGTAGTAGGAGACGGTGGAGAGCTCATTGCAGTTCATGCGGAAGGAGCCGTCACCGGTGACATGGATGACCTTCTTGTTCGGGAAGGCTGTCTGTGCGCCGATGGCTGCGCCAAGGCCGAAGCCCATCGTTCCGAAGCCGCCGGAGGTCAGCAGCTGACCGGGATAATCGAAATGGAAATGCTGGATGGCCCACATCTGATGCTGGCCGACATCGGTCGAAACGATGGTGTCGTCCGGGGCTTCCGTGACGATGGTACTGAGGACTTGAGAGGGGGTCAGGCAGCCGGGATGCTCGTCATAGAGGGTTTCCGTGGGCTGTGTGAAGACCTCGGCCTTCCATTCGTCATGGTGCATTTCGGGAACCAGGGGCGTGAGGAGCTCCAGCACGCGTCCGGCATCGCCGACAATATGATGGTCGGTCTGCACGTTCTTATTGATCTCGGAGCGGTCGATATCGATCTGGACGATCTTGGCGTGCTGGGCAAAGGTGTCGGGCTTGAGGGCGACGCGGTCGGAGAAACGGCAGCCGACGGCGATGAGCAGGTCACAGGCATCGACGGCCATATTACTGGCCTGGGAACCGTGCATGCCGATCATGCCGGTGACGTGCGGGTCTCTTCCGGGTACGGCGCCGGCACCCATAACGGTGAGCGCAACCGGGGCATCCACACGGTTCATAAAGGTCCGGAAGGCCTCATGGGCGCGCGAACGGACCACGCCGCCGCCGCAGATGAGGAAGGGACGCTTGGATTCCTTGAGCATGTCTGCCAGGCGCTGGATATCCTCCATGTCGGGTTCCGGCGGCTTGAAGTCATACCGCTGCATGAGGGCGCCCAGATGACCGGTCTTACTGTGGGTCTTGCGGGGCACGGGCGTATATTCGGCGGTGCTTGCCGTGACATCCTTAGCGATATCGATGAGCACCGGGCCGGGACGTCCGCTGCGGGCGATGGCAAAGGCCTCACGTACGGTGTCGGCGAGCGTGTTGACATCGCGGACAAGGAAATTGCACTTGGTAATCGGCATGGTCACGCCGGTGATGTCGACCTCCTGGAAGGAATCCTTGCCGATGAGCGAGGTAGAGACATTGCAGGTGACTGCGACAATAGGGGAGGAGTCGAGATAAGCCGTGGCGATACCGGTCACCAGGTTGGTTGCACCGGGGCCGGAGGTAGCAAAGCAAACGCCGACGCGGCCTGTGGCCCGGGCGTAACCGTCTGCCGCATGGCAGGCTCCCTGCTCGTGCGTGGTCAGAACATGATGGAAGACACCTTCCATCTTATACATTTCATCATATACATTGAGAATGGTGCCGCCCGGGTAACCAAAAATGGTGTCGACACCCTGCTCGCGCAGACACTCAAGCAGTATGCGTGCGCCGTTGAGTTCCATACGGGGTCCTCCTACCTTTGAAAAAGCATGGGATAAAAAATGGACCGGAAATACAGAAAAAGCTGTAGCCATCCTCTGGCCACAGACAGGAACTGTCCGGAGTACCAAGCTGCAGACACTGTCAACAGCCTGTGCTGCACCGCTTTGCAGCACGCACATTATAGCCAGGACATATAGGCCTGTCAATTTGTTGTGGGCGTCTGCGAGCGCGAAAACAAGGATTGTACAAACCGAGGAAGACTTCTATAATAGCTTCATCAAACCCAAGGGAGGCATTTCTATGTCCAATGCAGCAAAGGTAAGCACATTTCTTGACAAGGCAAAGGTTTTCTATTTCCTGACCACCGATGGGGATCAGCCCAAAGGTCGTCCGTTCGGCTTCCATCTCCTGGAGGGGGACAAGATCTACTTCGGTTGCGGGACCTTCAAGAATGTCTTCAAGCAGTTGGAAGCTAATCCCCATGTAGAAGTTCTTGCAGTCGACGGCGGCGATTTCATGCGCTATGACGGTGAGGCGACTGTGGTGAAGGATGTGGCACTTCTGGAAAAGGTGCGGGAGGCCATGCCGCAGATCATGGACATGTATGAGAAGAACGGCTGGGAGATGGGCCTGTTCTATCTGGAAAAGGGCCATGCAGAGATTCGCGGCATGATGGATCTCAAGGAAGAATTCGACGTGTGACAGTGCGTGCCCGGGAAACCGGGCACACCTTTTTTTCGCGGGAACAAAAGCCGCAGACGACAGGAAAGGGCACAAAATGTCGGGTATCGGGAAGTTAAAGATGTTATCCTTCCCGGTGCAAGGACAAGGCAAAGGAGCGAAGCGACATGGAAGGCTGGCTTTCCGGTATGCAGGCGATGCTGGACAGTATTGAGCAGCATCTCACAGAGGAGATCGACATCCGGGATCTGGCGCGTCTGGTAGGGGTTTCACCTTTCTACTGCCAGCGGATCTTTGGTGCACTGTGCAATATGACCCTTGGGGAGTACATCCGGGCAAGGCGCCTTTCGCAAGCGGGCCAGGACCTCTCCAGAGGCAACATGCGCGTGCTGGATACGGCCGTTCTCTACGGGTATGAGTCTGCGGACAGCTTTGCGCGTGCCTTCCAGCACTTTCATGGCATTTCCCCTTCCCAAGCCAGGGAGGCGGGGGCAGCGCTGCGCTATCTTGCGCCCTTGCACATCAAAATATCATTGGAGGGTGGAACTATGTTGGACTA
>JAFUZB010000311.1 GCA_017476845.1 Clostridia bacterium | reverse complement strand
TGATGTCCTCCTTCAACCGCATCGGCGACAGATGGTGCGGTGCCTCCAGCGCCCTGCTGAAGAACGTTTTGCGCGATGAATGGGGCTTCCTTGGAACGGTCATCACCGACTACAACGGCCAGAAGTACATGCATGTAGAAAACGGCGTAAACAGCGGCAATGACCTGATGCTTGGCAACGAGATGACGCTGCCCACCAAGTTCACAGACACCAAGAACCCGTCCACCATCCGCATCATGCGCGAGGCATGCAAGAACATCTTCTTCACCCAGGTGAACTCCTCGACCGTCAACGAAACCTCGGACGCGACGGTTATCACCTACGGGACAGCCCCGTGGAGGGCTTGGCTGACCTATGCCAACATCGGTCTGGGTGCGCTGGCACTGCTTCTCGTGCTCCTCACCGTTTTCTACCGGCGCCGCCGCAATATCGCACTGGAAAAGTGATCTCCCCGAAGGTTTCAGCCGGGGCTGACACTGGACAGTGCCGGCTGATTCAACATAACCCCCAAAACCCGCATACCAAGTACAATGACATGATGCACCAAAGGAGAAATGAAAAATGAAAAAGCTGATCGCTCTGCTTCTCGCCCTCACCCTGGCCCTGTCCTGCGTTTCCGCACTTGCAGATACCTATTTCGGCAACAGCGTGTATGCCGAAGCCGGCTATGAAAATGACTGCTACAACGGCGTAGCCAGAGTCCTGAACCTCTATGACGACGGCACCTTCCAGCTGGTGGACAACACCTCCATCATCCAGGTTTCCTACATCGTCGTCACCAACTGGGCCTACATTGTCACCGGCACCTACGAAGTCACCTCCGATGAGGACGGCGTGAAGGAAGTCGTCCTGCACGGCGACAACGTCACCTACATCATGAACGGCTCCGTCACCACCTCCGAAGAGGATGCCGAGCTCCTGGAAGACTACGAGGAAATCACCTTCGAGTGCGACAGCGAGTCCTTCTCTCTCAAGGAAATCTAATCTCCATCCCTGCCCGTATTTGCCCGGGGTGCTCTGCCAGTGAGAGCGCCCTGGGCACTTGCGCGTATTTCCGCCCTGCACTACACTGTATCAGGCCATCTTCCCGTGGAGGAAACTGCTATGCTTCATGTGGCTATCGTAGAGGACAACAAAGGTGACGCCGAGCACCTCATCACCTGTCTGAAACATTTCGGCGAGACACAGCATGTGGACATTCAGACAGACCATTTTGAGAATGCCCTTGTCTTTCTTCAGTCCTATAAAGGGCATTACGACATCATCTTCATGGATATCGACATGCCCGTAATGGGCGGGATCGAAGCTGCCCGGTCGCTGCGCAAAATCGACCCGCATGTCATTCTGATTTTCGTCACCGCGCTTGCCAGGTTTGCGCTCAACGGCTATGAGGTCGATGCCTACGACTTCATTGTCAAGCCGATTCAGGAGAACTTCTTCTCGGCGAAAATGCAGCGCGCCATGCGCAAGCTCTCCTCCGAGCAGCGCACACGTCTTCTGATCCGTTCAGGCGATAAGAGCGTCCGCATCTTCACCGACGAGATCATCTATGTCGATATTTACAACCATCTCCTGACCTTCCATACCGAGACGGGCAATCACGCCACCCGAGGCACGATCAAGGATGTCATGGAGAACCTGGATGACAGCTCCTTCTGCCTGTGCAACAAGTCCATTGTCGTCAATCTCCGGCATGTGGAGATGGTGGACGGTGATATGGCCGTGATGGATAACGGAGACCGTCTGCCCATCAGCCGGACACGCAAAACCGCCTTCATGCAGCATATCGCCGATTACTTTGGCAACAAGACGATCAATATGGGGAGGTTCTGAGACTGTGACACTCTCTGCCGACGCACTCTACCTCCTCTTGAAGGGGAATTTTGCCCTTCGCTATCTCCTGGCCACCCTGATGATGAGCTGGTCGATGCACAAAAAAGAGCATTTCACCATCCGCCTGGTTGTCAGGACCCTTTTCACCCTCTCTGCCTCCGTTGCCTTCCCGATCATCGTCGATTCGCTCCCCTATATGTGCTTTGTCTTCACGGTGATCTTCCTTCTCTCCACGCTCACCGTACCCATCTGCTTTTCGGCCCCGTGGCAGACGGTGTGCTACATCGGTTCCGCCGTCCTGTGTGCCGAGCACATCGCAAGCATGGCAGACTCCCTGATGACACTGCTCTTTCCGCAAACGCTGGATTTCTTCGCCACCCATGTGCTCTCGCTTCCGGTCATCCTTAATTGGTCAGTTTCCCTTATCATCGTCTACGCCATCGTATACCTCACTCTCTTCCGGGGCGGGAAACTTCACCGGGAGCACAACCTGAATCTGCATGTCATGGTGGAGATCCTTCTGGTCTCGCTCTTTGTGAATCTGTATCTCAATCAGCTCTACACCATCTTAATTGCACAGCGTTCTTCCCTCGTCATGCTCTTTGAATACCTGCTCAACATCCTCTGCTCGGTCTTCCTTCTGCAGATCCAGTCCGGCATCCTCAAGGAAAGCCAAGCGAGAAAGAGTCTGGAGGCCGTGTCTTTCCTGTGGGAACACGCCAGGGAGCAGTATGAAATCAGCCACGAGAACATTACCGCTATCAACCAGAAGTGTCATGATCTCAAGCATCTTCTTATGGCTGTGCGCTCGGTCATCGACCCGGAGGAATACAACAGCATGATGGAGACCATCAACAGCTACGGTGCGGAAATCAAAACCAACAACGAGGTGCTGGATGTCGTCTTCCAGGAGAAGAACTTCCAGTGCCGAAAGCTTGGCATCCAGTTCACCTGCATCATCGACGGAACAGCCGTGGCGTTCATGGAGACCACCGATCTTTATGTCCTCTTCGGAAACCTGTTGGACAACTGCATCGAGGCGGTCACCAAGCTTCCCCCTGAAGAAGTCAAGAACATCCAGGTGACCGTTCGCAAGGACCGCAGCTTTGCCGTCATCACCACCGAGAACGGCTATATGGGCGAACTTCACTGGAGCGGCGGAAGACTTCGCACCTCCAAAGGAGACAAGAACAATCACGGTTTCGGCATGCTGGGCATGGAAAATATCGTCCACAAGTATGGAGGAAGATATTCCATCTCCACCGACCACCAGATTTTCAGCATGAATATCGTGTTTCCCATCACCCCGTAACAGAGGGCACGCATGTGCCCTCTGTTTCTTCTTGCATTCCGTAGGCGCTTTTGTCATAATCCCCCGTGGATTCGATTGCCCCCAGGGGCACTCGAAAATGACTGGATCACGGAGGAACCTTCATGGCAACTGCGCTCTGGGTGAGAACCATCCGCCATCATCGCATGGACAAGCAGGTCGTTGAGCCCTGCACACGCAATGACCCGCAGGGGGCACTGGAAAATGCACTGCGCAAGCTCGATATCGCCCGTCCCATCTGGCTGGAGAAGAATCAGCGGGAATGGGATGAATTCGGGCAGACCCGCTTCATGCCGGATGCTTTCCTGGAGTCGGTTCCCTTTGAGCGGCTGGAGATCGAATATATCGATCCGGACGCGCCCAAGCGTCAGTCCAAGGATCCCAGAAATATGTAAAGCAAAGGAGAATATACGATGAATGAGCAGATCAACGCGCTTCTTGATAGCTGGAAGGGCGATTATACCGAAATGATCAAGAGATGGCTGAGTGTCCCCTCCCTCAAGGCCGCTCCCCTTCCGGATGCGCCTTTTGGCAGCGAGGTGCGCCGCATGCTGGACATGGCCATGCAGGATGCGTCAGATATGGGCTTTGCCACCCGTATCTTTGAGGGCTATGCGGGCGATGTGACACTGCCCGCGCAGGATCCTCAGGCCGAGGAGATCGCCGTCCTCGCCCATCTGGACGTGGTGCCCGCAGGCGACGGCTGGAATACCGATCCCTTCACTCCCACCCAGATCGGTGACCGCATCTATGCGCGCGGCACCGGGGACGACAAGGGCCCCGCGCTCGCTTCCCTGTTTGCCATGAAGGCGATCAAGACCTGCGGCATACCGCTGAAGCGCTCCATCAAGCTCATTCTCGGCTGCGACGAGGAGAGCGGCTGGGAGGATATGGACTACTATACCGCCCATGCCAAGATGCCCGCGATCGGCTTCTCCCCGGATGCCACCTTCCCGCTCATCAACACCGAGAAGGGGATGCTGGGCGTGCACGCCCATGCTGCGCTCGCCAAGGAAGGCCTTCAGGTGCTTGAACTCAAAACCGGTGAGCGCACCAACGTCATCCCCGGCGAAAGCGTAGCTGTCGTAGCTGGCGGGGACGAGATCGTTGAGAAGACGCGCGCCTATGCAGAAAAGACCGGCCTCTCCTACGCCGCAGAGAAGACAGAGGGCGGAGTGCGGCTCACCGCTACCGGTATCCCCGGCCATTCCGCCTATCCCGAGGGCTGCCGCAACGCCATCGGCATGATGCTGCTCCTGCTGCGCGAGCTCGGTGTCCAGGGGCCCCTTTTGACCTTGGCCAATGTCTACGGCATGGAGCATGACGGGCAGTCCCTTGGGATCGCCTGTGCCGATGAAATCTCCGGTCCCCTCACCTGCAACATGGGCATCCTCCATGTGGAAGGCGATCAGGTAAAATGCACCTTCGATAACCGCTGCCCGGTGAACGCCGACCTGGAAAAGCTCAAGGACACGCTCATCGCGCATCTGCCCGAATTCACCATTGACCATGCCAGCACCACCGCGCCGCACCACGTACCGGCAGACAGCGAGCTGGTCACGTCTCTCCTTGCCGCCTACACCGAGGAGAGCGGCCTGACCGGTGCCCCGGAATCCACCGGCGGCGGCACCTATGCCAAGGTGCTTGAACAGGGTGTGGCCTTCGGCGCCGGATTCCCGGATGACGAAGATCTCGCCCACCAGGCCAATGAATACCTGATCCTCGACAAGATGATCCTTGCCGCAAAGATCTATGCCAACGCGCTCCTGCGCCTGTGCGCAGCCTAAACGGCAGCACGATGCCTCCCGCAATGCGGGAGGCATTTTGCCGTATCCTGCGTCTGTGATGCAGGTCTTTTGACTTAAACGTTTAAGTCTTTTCCATTTAGCGCGTTTCCGCCCGACCCATCCCCGCTTGTTCTGCCTGTGTCTCCTCGGGCGCGAAGATGGAAAAGACGTGGGGTATCTGCTATAATCCCCTTTGTATACAAAACCTGCGGCGCATGTTCCCTGCCGCATCAGGCTTTAGGCCGGTTCCCGGTCTCGTGCCTGCAAAGGGAGATGATGATATCCGGCGATGCATTTGCTTCCTGCTTTGCCTTCTTCTGTCACAGGCCGTGTTTCCCGCACATGCCTTGGACAATAATCCTTACCTGGACGAGGCCATTCGCAAGGTGTTCAAAAACCACCAGACCATCGGCGGCGAGCTCATCGTTGCCAAGAACGGCCAGTTCGTCTATGAGTACGATTACGGATACAGCTATGTCCGCCAGAAAGAGCCGGTCAACGAACGGACCCATTTCAGGATCGCCTCCGTAACCAAGCTGCTCTCCGCCATCCGCGTCATGCAGCTGGTAGAAGCAGGCAAGCTTGATCTGGACAGGGATCTTTCCGAGTATTACGGATACGACATTCGCAATCCCTATGTTCCGGACAGTCGCCTGACCCTTCGCAATCTCATGACGCACACCGCCTCCCTCAAGGTCAGCGGCGGCTTCACCAACACCAAATCCACACTGCGCTCGCTTCTGTCCACCGACAAAAAGCAAACCGCGAACTACTACAACGAAGCCTTCGGCTCCGTATACCGCTACTCCAATTTCGGCGCGGGCATCATGGGAAGTCTCATCGAGCTTGTCACCGGCGAAAACGTCAACGACGACGTTTCCGCCCACGTCTTTGCTCCCCTTGGCATTGATGCCGCCTACCATCCTTCCCTGCTTGCGGATACCGACTCCGTAGCCTATCTCTACAAGCGAAACGGCACACTGCAGTATTCCCGCCGCGTCCTCCTCTCCAGGGACTGGGACCCTTCGGTCAACCCCGAGCTGCACTATCGGACGACGGTGGGCAGCATCTGGATCACCGCGCGCGACCTGTGCCGCATCGGCATGCTCTTTCTCCAGGGCGGCGAGCTGGACGGTGTAAGGCTGCTAAAGGAGGAAACGGTGCAGGAGATGATGTCCTCGCAGAAGGGAAAAGGCAATGTCGTCATCGACAGTCCATACGGCCTGTGCGTCAATCGGGTGGACAACCTCATTGACGGCTACCTCATCTACGGGCATCAGGGGCTGAGCGATGATATCTGCGCCAATCTCTACTTTGAACCCAAATCGCAGCTGGTCTTTGCCTTTGTAACCAACGGCTGCAACAACAACCTCAAAGACGCCATCTGTTCCATATCCCGGTCTCTGTTCACGGAGATCTGGGCGATATACGGGGACTGAGCGTCCCTGAAGTCACATGGAGGGATACCAATGTTTCGTCGAACCCTGCTTCCACTCCTCATTGCCCTGTGCCTACTCTTGACCGACCTGTTTCCTGCTGCCCTCGCAGAGGAAGACTGGGAGCTGACCCAGATCACGCTCCTGTGGGCCGATGATGAAGGCAATGCGCTCTCCGCCCAGGCGCTTCCGCTGCCCGGCTCTGCACCGCACACCTTTATCGCTTCTCTCCCGGAAAGCGCCTTTGGCATTCCCCTGCAGCTCTCCATCGAGAGTGAAGTCGGCTATGTCTTCCTGCCCGAATCCGGTGCGGAGATCATCCTGGCCGACACGGGGCTGGAGCTCAGCTTTGATCTGGCCCAGCTGATTTCCGTCTATGCCCCCTCTGCAGGGGATGAGGCCATCGATGTGCTGTACCTGTACGGCTCCTCCGAAGACCTGCTGACTGCCCTCCTCGCCGATGAGGAAGCGGAGCAGCCACAGGAGGCAGAAGAACCGGAGGAAGAGCCTGTGGAGGAGAACCTGCCCGAAGAGGCGCCTTCTGTGGAGGATACAGAGGACACCGTAGACGAGGTGCCATCCCAGGAGGAGCAGGTGCAGGAGGAAGTCTCATCCCCCGCATCTGAAGAAGAGCTCGCAGAGACCGCACCCGCACAGGAAGAACCCGTCGTGGAAGCACCCCAGAGCGAGACGATACCGGAAACGCCCGTGCAGGAGGAGATTCCCGCTGATCCCACCCCCGTAGAAGAAGCCCCCGCCCAGGAGGAGGTGCAGGCACCCGAACAGGAAGCGCCTGTCGAGGGAGCACCCCAGAGCGAGACGATACCGGAGACGCCCGTGCAGGAGGAGATTCCCGCTGATCCCACCCCCGTAGAAGAAGCCCCCGTTCAGGAGGATGTCCAGGCACCCGCACAGGAAGAACCTGTCAAAGCAGAGGCGACAGAAGACGAGCCTGAAGCAGTGATCGAGACACCCGTGCAGGAGGAAGCCCCTGTGTCGGAGGAGATCCCCGAGGTTACTGAGGAAGAAGCTTCAATAGAAGAACCTGCCTTAGATACAGAGGAAGACGGATATACGGAAGAAACCGCTGACGAGGCGACCGAGACTGCGCCCGCCCTCCCCGAAGTCCATTACGATTCTTCCCTCTTCCCCGAGGATATGAACATTCAGCTCTGGGGACAGACCAATACCAACCGTGTCAATGTCCGCGCCACGCCCGGCGGAACCCAGATCGGCCAGATTGCCGAGAAAGATACCTATGTATGGGTTCTCGGCGATGTACCGCGCGGAAAGGAAACCTGGTACACCGTTCTCTACGGCGATCCTGTCAAAGGATACAACGACGGCTGCATCCGTTCTGACCTGATTGATGTCCTCACGCCCGAGGAAAGTGAAGCCTACCAGCAGTCGCTGGTCAACCCCATGCCCGTTGTTACCCTCGCACCCGAGGCAGAGGAGTTCCCTGTGCCCGAGGAAACGCTTGAAGAACCCGCAGAGACACCTGTAGAGGATGTTGCCGGGGATATCGCGGAAGACGCGGAGGTGACTTCCGAGGTCCCCGAGGAAGCCCCTGAAGAAGGCCTTCCCGAAGAGCCTGAAGACACCGCCGAGGAATCTGTCGAGGAACCAGAAGAAGCCCCGATAGCCGAAGAAACCGCTGAGGAGCCCGATACGGACAGCCTTGAAGCATCTCTGGAAGATACCACGGCTGTGGAAGCTCTGTCAGACGAGACTGTTGCCCCTGCAGCTGAAACGATTCTCGCCACACCTGCACCGGCCTATCCCGAAGGCTATGCGATTCAGCGCTGGTCGACCACCAACCGCTCCAACGTCAATGTGCGTCTCAATTCCGTCAAGAGCAGCAAGCTGGTCATGACCATCAAGCGTGCCAGAAGCGACGTATGGGTCCTGGATTCCGAAACCAACAGCATCGGAGAACTCTGGTATAAGGTTGTGGTTCCCGATGGAAACAAACCCGCCAAGGAAGGCTTTATCCGCTCAGATTTCCTGGATCTTCTGTCCCAGGAGGAGAGCGATGCCCATCAGGCAGAGCTTGCTCAGCCCATGACCGTTCTCACTCTTCCTCCGACAATCCCGGCAACCCCGACTCCTACCGTGGCGATCACCGAAACGCCCTCTCCGGAGCCCAGTGTGACCCCCAC
>JAFUZB010000310.1 GCA_017476845.1 Clostridia bacterium | reverse complement strand
CGCTCGGTGCTCATGCAGCGGGATGTCTCTTTGGAGATCATCGTGGCCGATGACGGGAGCGAAGTGAACTTCGCACGGGAGACGGAGCGGCTCTTTCAGGCTTACGGGTTTTCCGACTATCAGCTTTTGGAGCACACGGAGAACAGAGGAACGATCTCCAACTATATTTCCGGCCTGGAGGCCGCGCGCGGCCGCTATACCAAGAGCATCAGTCCGGGGGACTTTCTGACCGGACCGGAGGTCCTGCGCAAGTGGCTTAGCAGCACCGTCCAAGAAGGATGGGACTGGTCGTTTTCGGACGCTGTGTACTACAGGATGCAGGGGGAAAATCCGCAGTTTCTCCCGACACCGCCCTTTCCGGTATACCTAAAGCCCTATGAAAAGCGGGACGCGGAGCGCGAGAGATGGAACTATACGGTGTTGGATGACGCGGCCCTTGGCGCGACGATGCTGGGAAGGACTTCTCTTAAGCTCAGCTATGCCCGGGAACTGCAGGCAATCGGCAACAAATATGCCGAGGATTATCTCTTTCGCCTAATGATGTTCGATGGCGTGCCCTGTGGGTATTTCCCGGAGACGACCGTGTTTTATGAGCATGGGACCGGGATTTCCTCGGGCGGGGACCCGGTGTGGCAAAAACGCATCCAGGAGGAGTTTTTCCGCATGAATACGCTCCTGCTCGCGCGCCCTGCCCCGGATGCCTTCCGCAAGCGGATGCAGCGTGCCCTGAGACGCAAGACGAGCTTTGTGGGGATGCTCCTGGTTCCGGGAAAGCTCCGAAGGTATCTTCTCTTCCAGGTGATCCGAAGAAAGCCCAGGATGGACACGTCAGGTGCGGCTGCGTGGATTAGAGCGTGCCGGGGACAAGGATAAGCGGAGGCAGAAGACATGCGGATTTCCTTTCTGGTGACGTACTATAACCAGGTATCGTATGTTCGTGAAAGCCTGGAGAGCATTCTCGCACTGGACAAGGGGGACGACTGGGAAATCCTGGTGGGCGATGACGGCTCGCAGGACGGTACGCAGGAGGCCGTGCGAGCTTATATGGCGCGCTATCCCGGGCAGATCCGTCTCCATGTCATGGAAAGAGACAGGGACAGAAAGTATGACAGCGTGCTTCGCGCAAGCGCCAACCGGCTGGCATTGCTTTCCCGGGCAGCGGGGGATTGTATCTGCTTTTTGGACGGGGATGACGTCTATACGGACAGGGACTTTCCCGTGCATGCGATGGAGGTGCTGGCAACCCATCCGGAGGTGACGGTGGTCGCCCATCTTTTCCATACCTTCGGGGAGGACGGGGGCGCAGCGCCTAAAGCGGTGCGCGCAGGCGAAGGGTATGTCAGGAAAAGTACCTATCTTAGGGGCAAATATGTCCCCGCGGGTGCCTGCGTGATGCGAAGGGAGGCGGATCCCCGGTCACTCTCCCACATCGCACAGATGGGATACTATGATGACAATAATATCGTGCTCCATGCCCTGTCGCGCGGTGAAATGTACTTTGTACCCCGGGATGTCTACGGCTACCGGCAGACCGGAAACAGCGTCTATGCCGCTATGGGGCGCATAGAGCAGGCGGCACTCAATGTCCAGGGCATGGGCGCGGACCTTGCGATCATGGGGGAAAGATGGAAACGTGATTTGCAGGCAAGATATGCCCATCCTATCTGTGCCCTTTTCCTTGCGCGCAACCGCCTGACGGAAGTGCTTGGCGAAGAAAAAACGGCACGCTATCTTGAGGGCACGGCGCGCACGGGCTTTGCGGAAGGGATATGGCTTTTTCGCTATCCCCTGTGTACTGCAAAGGAAAAGCGGGAACTGTGGCGGTATATTCTGGGCATCGCCGCGCACCACCCGCTGCGTGCCCTGAGCGCATGGGTGCATTCTATGGTCGGGAGTAAACAGACGTGAAAAGTCAGATTCGGGGCGGCGTGGTGCTCTCCTTTGTCTCACAGGGGATCGCCATTCTCGTCGGCCTTGTCTATATGCCCCTCATGGTCCGGATGCTCGGACAGAATGAGTATGGCACCTATCAATTGGTTCAGTCGGTCGTCAATTACCTGAACCTGATGAATTTCGGCTTCAGCGGAGCCTATATCCGCTTCTTCTCCCTGGCTAAGGCGAAGGGGGACGAGGAGGAGATTGCGCGCCTCAACGGGATGTTCCTGCGCATCTTCCTGCTCATTTCGCTCCTGTGCCTTCTCGCGGGCGGGATGCTTGTGTCCCATATCCACCTTTTGGGGGAGCACCTGACAGAGGCCGACTACGCGATCACCAAAAGGCTCATGGTGATCCTGGTTGTGAACCTCGCCGTCTCCTTTCCCAGCAGCGTCTTTACGGTCTACCTTTCGGCCAACGAGCAGTTTGTCTATCTGCAGGGGATCAATGTCCTCATCAACATTCTGATTCCCCTTTTGAACCTGCCGCTTTTGGCGACAGGACACGGTTCGACGGGCGTGGTATCGGTTACCCTGCTGCTCACCTGCCTGCGGCTTGTACTGAACCTGTACCTATGCATGGGGAAACTTAAGATGCGCTTTCGTCTGCGCGGCTTTGATTTCTCCCGCTTTAAGGTGCTGCTCGGCTTTACCTTCTTTATCTTTCTCAGCGATGTGGTTGACCAGCTTAACAGCAATGTCGACAAGGTGCTTCTTGGACGCATGCTCGGCACGGTGCCGGTGGCGGTCTATGCGGTGGGGTATAACCTTTCCACGTACTATACCATCCTCTCCTGGGTGATCCCCGAAATGTTCATTCCCGAGGCCAACCGTCTGGCCATCGAGGAGAAGGATGACGAGAAACTGACGGAGATCTTTACGCGCATCGGGTGCTATAACAATGAGATCCTGCTGCTGATTCTCACGGGCTTTATCCTGGTCGGCAAGCCGTTTATCCGTCTGTGCTACGGCGAGGGCTATGAGCTATCCTACCCGGTCGCGGTCATTCTCATGCTTGCGGCCTACATTCCCTCCATCCAGACCCTGGGCGTCAATATTCAGAATGCCAAGAATATGCACCGTCCGCGCTCGGTCATCTATTTTGTTGTCGCCTGCGTCAATGTCCTGGTCAGCATCGTGCTCATACGGCGCTGGGGCGTGGTCGGGACGGCCCTTGGCACCCTGGGCGCGGTGCTTCTTGGCACCGGTGTCTTCATGAACCTGTACTACCAGCGGCGTATCGGGCTGGATGTGCGCTATTTCTGGAAAAAGGTGATCCGGTGGACAGCTTTGGCAGCCATGCTCTGTCTTGCAGTCTTTTTGTGCCTGAGACCTTTTACCATCGACAACTGGTGGAAGCTCGGGGCCGTGGTGATCGGATACAGCTGCCTGTATGCGGGGCTATTGTGGAAGGTGGGCCTGAGAGGGGACGAAAAGGCGCAGGTGATCTCGCTTTTTGAAACGGTACGCGCTAAGATGGGCAGAGGCGGTAAGGCATAAGGAAGGAAGGGGTCGGAATGGATCTGTACGGTATGCTCACCAAGGTGCCCGGGATACGGGAGCTTTTGCATAAATTG
>JAFUZB010000309.1 GCA_017476845.1 Clostridia bacterium | reverse complement strand
GCCTCCGGTATCCACCACAACGCCTGCTGCGAGGGTGAAAAGCGGCGTCCACTCGGGATCGGTAAGTGGGCAGACAAGGATTTCTCCCGGAGCGAGACGGGCGAATTCTTCCGGACCGTGGACGATGCGTACCTTGCCGGTGGCGGTGCCGGTACTTCCGGAGACGCCCTGGATACCGTCTGCGCTCCCGGAGAGGATGACCGACAGGCTGTACTCCCAGTAGGCTTCGGCCAGGGGACGCTTTTCTTTGCGTTTCGCGATGAGGGAAAGCTCCTCCTCAGAGAGGTGGCCGCGGGACAGGGCGGGATAGAGCTCATTTGAGAACAGATACAGCAGATCGCTTTCGGGCACTCCAAGCCGCAGGGAGCCGACATGCAGGAGCTTGCGGCAAAGGGCAAAGGCGGATTCACACAGATACTGACTTTTCTCGCGGATGACATGATCATGCCGTGCGGCTTCGGCGTGCTTGCGGAAGGCTGCGGCCTCCTTGGCACTCAGTTGCTTCTCAGCCTTTTCAAGGAGGGCAGTGTAGCGCGCGTAGGCGCTATCGAAGTCGAACCTTTCGGTGTTCTCCGTGCGCACCACGGTGCGCAGTGTCAGCAGGAAGCGATCCGGGTCCTCATTCCAGGTCCTTGCGGTAAAGCAGTAGCAGTTGCGGTCGGACCTGTGGCCATACAGGGAAAGAAAATCACGGAAGCGCGCTGCAAGCTCCGGATGCGCTGTGCAAAGAGTAGCATAGGGGAGGGTCAGTACATCTTTCTGGCGCTGCGCGTCACTGCGGATAAAGTCTGCGAGCGCGGAAAGTGCCTGGTTGATATCCGCGGTGACATAGTGGAGGCCTTCTAGAAGATCGTAGGCATTCTTTTCCGGTGCGAATTTCTTCAGCGCCCGGGTGAGACGGCGGTTCTCCAGCATCTGCGGGAAAACGGCATAGCGGAAGCGGCCGTAGGCCATAGAGGTGACAAGCTTTTGCATCTCCTCAAGGCCCTGACGCACTTCTTCTGAGGACATGTCCTCCGTCACATGGACCTGAGAAAGGCGCGTTTCGCACTCCGAGATGGCGCGCAGCGAAGCCTCCCGGTTATCATCTGTTTGCAGGAGCTCGCGCACAGTGCCCGGGAGATGCCGGAGATCGCGGCTCACACGAAGCCCCTTAGAGATCAGAGAGAACGAAGAGATGCCGTCCCGGTCGATAGGAACCATGGGCTGCATGACGATGCCGTTTTCCTTGAACAAGACTTCCTTCTGCTTGCCGATCAGGTCGCCGAAGTCATAGTCCAGGGGATAGTAGGGCACGGGAAGCTTCTCCAGGTTGAACAGCACGCTCTCCCGCAGTTTGCCCGCGGCAGGCTTCGGTGCGGGAAGGCCGACAAAGTCCGACTCGGTGAAGGTCGGTTTGGTCAGCGTGGTGATGGGGCGTGCCTGGAGGAGATAGAGTTTCCCCTCCCGAAGGGCCCACTCCAGGTCCATGGGGCGGCCATAGTGCGCCTCCACCTGCATGGCGAGCAGATAGAGGGCGTGCAGATCCGTATCGGTGAGGGCAAAGCGCCGCTGTCTGTCTGAGGAGACATTGTGCCGTACGACGCCGCTCTCCCCATAGAGAATCTCCACGGCCTTTTCGCCCAGCGTACGCTGAAGCACCTTTCCTTCGCAGGAGAGCCGGTAGGCATCCGGGGTAACCAGGCCGGAGACGACCGCCTCGCCCAGGCCATAGGCGGCATCAATGAGCAGATCCTGGGTGTTTCCGGTGGGATCCTTGGTGAACAGGACGCCTGCGACCTCGCTCTCCACCATCTCCTGGAGCACGACGGCCAGGGCGATCCCGGCGTCCGTAAAGCCCTGAGAAGCCCGGTACTGTACGGCCCTGTCGCCCCACAGGGAGGCATAGCAGCCGCGGATGGCATCGAGCAGGGCTGCCTCGCCGCGCACATTGAGGAAGGTCTCCTGTTGGCCCGCAAAGCTGGCATCGCCCAAGTCCTCGGCTGTGGCCGAGGAGCGGACCGCCAGACGGCTCTGGGAAGCGGAAAGGAAGGTGCGTAGAGGCTCCAGTACATCCTTCGGGAAATGGCCCGAGAGGAATGCTTCACGCACGCCCTCAGGTCCGCGAGCGGCGAGAAGGGCAGGGATATCAATGCTGTTCTCCGTGAGATAAGCGCGATAGGCGTCGGTGGTCAGCACGGCGCCCGGCGGGACCGGAAGAGAGGCACAGGTGAGCTCGCCGAGGTTGGCGCCCTTGCCTCCGGCTACGGGGATATCCTCTGTATGCAAGTGCGAGAACGGAATCAGATACATGGACGGTCTCCTTTCATCTGGGACGGGGTGACGGAGCAAAAGAGGGGAATGGACGCATCACAGAAGGCGCGGTAGATGGCAGGAAAGGTATCCGGGGAAAGCAGGGAGGCGTGGGTGATGAGGATTTCCGCGGCGCCCAGTACCTGAAGAAAGGTCTCCTCATGGCAAGATACGGAGATGCCGTTTTCCGCCCAGTAGGAGATCATCCGCTGAAGATACGAGGTGTACAGTGCCTGAACACTTCTTCTTCCTTCCGGGGAGAAGGCAGAGAGGAGTTCCAGGGTGCCGCTTTGCATCTCATCGAAGGCGGCGTTATCGGTGAGGCGCATCCCCTGCGTGTAGAAGAGATCACACAGATACCGCAGGGGATCCGGGAGGGAGGAAGCACGGTTAGCATAGAGAAGCTCCAGCTTTTCCTCCGCGCGCGTGTGCAGAAGGTCAGCAAGAAAGTGCTCCTTGTCCGGATAGAAACGGTAAAAGCAGCCCAGGGAGATGCCGCATGCCGCGGTGATCTCCCGTATGGATACGCCGCGAATCCCCTTTTCGCGGAAGAGGGCCAGTCCGGTTTCACGCAGCTTCCGCTGCACTTCGCCTCTTTGGGCCTCGGAAAAGGCTTTTCCCATGGTGTCACATCCTCTGTGAACAAAGTGGAATTATGTTCACAGGTATATGATAGTCATATCTAACTTACGTGTCAAGAAAAGGCTGCCGCGTCTGCGGCAGCCTCAATGGGATTACTTATCTTCCTCGATGAGTCCTTCGAGGGTGGCATAGAGCGTCTTGGGCTCGACGGGCTTGCTCAGGTGGGCGTTGAGCCCGGCCTGCATACTGCGCTGCACATCCTCGTCGAAGGCGTTTGCGGTCAGGGCGATGATTGGGATAGTCTGGGCATCTGCCCGGTCCATGGCGCGAATCGCAGTGGTCGCCTCCAGGCCGTCCATTTCGGGCATGCGCATATCCATGAGAATGGCGGCGTAGGTATGCTCGGGATGGGAGGCAAAGAGCTCGATGGCGATTCTTCCGTTCTCGGCGAGATCGACCTCCATCTGGCGCATGCTGAGCACCATCATCATGATTTCGGCGTTGACCGGTACATCCTCGGCCAGGAGAATGCGCTTGCCGGCCAGGTCCACCTGGCGGCGGGTAGTGGCGATGTTCTTGCGGCGGAAGGCGGTGCGGAACTCATCCATGACGGAGGCGGCAAAGAGGGGCTTGGGCACAAAGGTATCCACGCCGGCCTTACGTGCCTCCTCGGCGATATCCTCCCAGTTGTAGGAGGTGAGGATAATGATCGGTGTGCCGTCCCCGACCACGGCGCGAATGTGCCTTGTGGTTTCCACACCATCCATCTCCGGCATCTTCCAGTCAATGAGGATGAGGTGATAGGGATCGCGGCGTGCGTGGCGCATGCGAACCATTTCCAGACCCTCCTCGCCGGAGGCGGCGAGCTCGCAGCCGATACCGACCTGTCCCAAGACAATCTTGGCGTGCTCGCGTGCGACGACATCATCGTCAATGACGAGGACGCTCATCTCGTTGGGCTTAAGGTCCCCCTCCTGATCGGCCAGGCCTGCGTGATGGGCATCCTTGAAGGTGAGGGTCACGGTGAAGGTTGTGCCCTTGCCCTTTTCGCTCTCGACCCCGATGGTCCCGTTCATGAGCTCGACAATGCTCTTGGTGATCGGCATGCCAAGGCCCGTGGAGCCGTAGCGGTTGGCTACGCGTGTCTCCTCCTGGCTGAAGGTATCAAAGATGCGGGGCAGGAACTCGGGGCTCATACCGATCCCGGTATCGCGCATGACAAAGCGGAGCGTGGTCTTGCCGTCATAGTGCGCGGTCTCCTCCACCAGGAAGGTGACGGAGCCGCCCTCGGGGGTGAACTTCACGCTGTTGCCGAGGATATTGATGAGCACCTGGCGCAACTTCATGTCGTCGCCGATATAGTAGTCGTGGATGTCGCCCACAAGGCGGCACTCATAGTTGAGGCCCTTGTCGCGGCACTGTCCGTTGATGATCGTGTTGACCTGCTCGAGCATGCCCGCGAAGGAGAATTCCTCCGAGCGAATCGTCATGCGGCCGGACTCGATGCGCGACATATCCAGAATGTCATTGATGATGTTGAGCAGGTGGTGCGCGCTCGTATTCATCTTCAGGAGATACTCGCGGGTGTGCGCCGGGGTGGCGGGATCGTTGAGGGCGATATTATTCAGACCGATGATCGCGTTCATCGGGGTACGGATCTCGTGGGACATATTGGAGAGGAAGACCGTCTTGGCCTTGCTCGCGTCCTCGGCGGCGCGCAGGGCGTCGGAGAGCGCCTGGCTCTGGGCGAGGGTGTGCCGGGTCTCGGAGTCGACATCCGAGAAGCAGGCACTGACATTGTGCACCAGATGATCGTCCCTGTCCTCGGGATGGCGAACACCCGCAAAGCGGATCATCTCATAGGCTTCCTGGGCGCCGTGCTTTACGATATACCGGTAGGAGATGACGCGCTCGTTCTTCAGGCGCTCGCGGATGGCGTCGGGCTGAATGAAGCGGATGAACTCCTCGCGGAAGGGATCGGGGATATAGCTCTGGGCATAGCTGGTGAAGGCAGCAAGGTAGGGGAACTGGTCGCCCACCTGGTAGCTGTTCTCCAGCCCGGTATGCGCCTGATAGCACACCGCCGCATCGCGGTCAAGCTCGATATAGTAGACGCTGCGGTAGTCTGCGGCCAGGGCGGTGATCATCTTCAGCTGCTGAGCGGCTTCCTTCTCCTGCTCCTCCAGCTGTTCGCGGAGCACCTGATGCTTCTGCGCTTCCTGGGCGCGCACGCGGCCCTCGGTTTCCTGGGTGGTGAGGCGCGCCATCTCTGTGACGTCCACGCACATGCCCAGGACACACAGCCTGCCCGAGGCGTCAAAGAAGCGGAGCTTGGTGGTCTGCAGGTGGCGGGGATTGCCCTTAGCGTCGGGCACGTCCTCAATAAAAACGTAGGGGCCGTCCATATTCAGGGCCTTCTGGTCATCCTCCACAAAGTGCTGGGCGGTGACGGGGTCGAAGATCTGGTGGTCGGTTCTTCCGACCACGCCCTCGGGCGTCCCGGCGTGCGCATAGTCGGCAAAGGACTGGTTGCAGGCGACATAGACGCCGGTCTCGGCATCCTTGGAGAAGGTCATGGCGGGCATATTGGTGAGGAGGGAGGCCACGGAGGCGGTGAGCTCGGTAATCTTGGAGGCCTGCTTGGCCTCCTGAATAAGCCTGCGGTTCTCCTCCTCGGCGCGCTTGGCCTCCTGCAGGGCCTTTTGGACCTCGCGGGCTTCGCGCACGTCCTCATCGACATCCTTGAAGCCGCACACCACGCCCATCTTGCCGTCGGGCATGCTCACGCGCGCGAATTCGATTCGGAAATAGTGTTGGGAGCCATCTGGCATCAGGCGCAGATAGTTGACACTGTACTGGGGCTTGTCGCGCAGCTTCCTCGCGATCTCGGGGAGCGCAAGCTCCGCTTGGAGCCGCTCCCTGTCCTCGGGGGCGACGGTGGTCTTAATATAGTATTCCTTAGCCTGGGAATACTTCATCTGGGAGAGGGCATCGCGGATGGGGGAGGCGTGGACGCTGTCACCTTCCGTGTCCCCGCGGTAGAGGGAGAAGGTCTCCTTCTCCACGTCCTTGATGAGCCATACCGTGTGGTACGATTCGCTCAGGGCTTCAATGACCGCAGAGCGGGTGGCCAGGTCGGAGGCCATGCGCTCGCGCTTTTCGGTGATATCCGAAATGAAAACATAGTGGATGCCGCCGTAGGCTTCCGTCTCGGTATAGTGGCCGTAGTCGTCCACCCAGCGCACGGCGCCGTCCTTTCGGACAATGCGGAACTCGACATAGTCGAGGTGGTCCTCGGTTTCAGAAACCTGCTCATGGATGGCCTGCAGGACAGCATCATAGTCCCCCGGGTGAACAAGGCCCCGGAAGGTAAAGCCGGTCAGCTCCTTGAAATCCTCCAGCGTCTCGCAACCGAAAATACGGACTGCCGCCCGGTTGACATACAGCAGTTCACCTTCACCCTGTGCGCGGTAAATGAAAAAACCGCCAGGCATGTGTTCCCCGATCTCCTCAATGATGGGCAGGGTACTGCTGCTTAGCTGAAAATGTTCCTGGAACATAGGCTACCTCCTTGAAGGGCCTGAAAAGGCCGTGCAGTAATGGTATCACTTTTGCGGCAAAGAAGAAACATTCGGGCGATTTCTGCAGTTTTCGATCGGAGAGGCAGGTGCACTGCCCGGTGGGGAAGGCTTTTCCTGACGCTCTCCCTGCGTGAATCAAAAAATGCAATCCTTGGATTGCATTTTAAGCCCATGCATCGTCATCTGAAATTCCATGTCATGGTGAAGTAGCTACGTTACGCTTCGGCATCGCCCTCGGCGTCCTCAATCATCTCCTGCAGAACCAGCTTGGCTTCACCGATCTGATCCGATGCCAAGAGATGCTGCAGATGCTTGAACCTTCGGAAGAGCAGCTTGGCGAAGGCTACGCACGCTCGCGTCATTGCGTCGCTAGACATGATGTAATCATCCTTCGAAAAATGCAGTCGAGGAAAGTTCTTGACGGCAGTGAATACACATCTTTTGTCCATCTTCTGTGTATCCCGGCATTTCTTCCTTTGACGGAGAGTGCGATGTGCCTTTAAGGGAATCTTTGTCCGCGCATGCAGCGTGGCAACGGATTCTGTTACTCCTTGGGTATCAAGGCGCCAAGCTGCTGATGCATGCTTTTCAACGTTTTCAGGATGTCGGCGTTTCTCTTCTCAAGCGCTTTGTTTTTCTCCTTGAGCTCATCCGAGGTCTGTTTCAGTTCCTGCAGTTCATGGCGAGCTGCATCGTATTTCGCCTGAAGCTCGGACAGCTTGTCGGATCCACTCGCTTTCGTCGGGCGACCGCGCTTGTGCGAAGAGGGAATGATCTCATGCGTTTCGGGATCGACGCGGCCTAGATAGGTGCGTTTCGGAACAGAGTAGCCTTTCTCGGCATTCCAAACGGCTTCGGACCGATACGCACTGACTGCGCCAGTTTTGGAATCGGTGTAGTAGACAATGGATGCCATACTTCATTCCTCCTTTTGTCGTAACTGTTCAGTAAGGGGGTCTCCCCCAAAAACCATATGACGATTATAGCAAATCAGTGGATCCAAAGCGACCGTATTGAGTATATCACTCAGTGCGGTCGCTTTGGATTTTTGTGCTCTTCCCAACACCACAACATCCAGACTCCATTTTTTAAATGATGTCTATCTTGTGGATAACTTAGAACTAGACATGATAATAATGGGGTCTATCTTTCAGGAGGGATGAAGTATGGCGTGTATTGTCTATTACACCGACTCCAAAACTGGCGCAGTAAGGTTCACAATAATGGGTCCATGTCAAAATTCCAGTCAGTGACTGGAATTTTGGATAGTGCAAGTAAATACCTGCACAAATATATTACAGCAGTCAAATTAATAACACTATTTATTTTAGCCGGTCTCATCAAATAACAAGACGTTTCTTCTTGTTCACATCATTTGATGCAGGTTGCTAGAAGCATGTGGACGATAAGATGAACCCCCTTTTGGCACAGGCATCATATTATCTGCAGTCCAATGATCTGCTTCTCGTTAAGCGTCTGCTGGGACACAAGTCTCTTGCGTCTACCGAAACTTATCTCGTGCTTGCTGCTGCCATTGAAGCACAGGAACGTTATGTCAATCCCCTTGATGTGGTTCTTAATAGCGAGAATGCCAAGAATAAACAGGTTCGGTAATGGTCGCTTCTTGCGTATGGATATGAGGTGGCCGATGCCTCGTGTTCTTCAGATGTGTGGAGGATAAGATGACCGCGTCAGATTTTCAGAATAACCCCGCAGCGGTCAACGCTGCCGTTGACCAACTTGAGAAGGAGCAGGGTGCTGGCATCACCCTGCCCGAGAATACTTCTGGTTATGTGCCTGTATACACAGTTTCCGAGATTCTCAGGGACACCTCAGCAGCCATTTTGAATATCCTGCGGATCACCACGGCGGCTTCCTCATCAATATAGAGCTGCTGCTTGTTATCCGGCTTGCGGTAGTAGCCGTAAGGAATGGCTCCGCTGCATCTCAGGCCGTTTTCCATGCGATTCTTGAACACTGCTTTGATCTTTTTGCTGCCTTATGCGTGATACTTCGCGTTTAGTATTTCATATTGTGTTCCCTTGAGATCGCTAACGTTATACGCGAAGGTTTTCCGCATGTCAACCTAAAAGACGTATAATCAGCTCTATTTAGTGTCTATATATTGTGGCGAAGGGACGCGCATAAAATCATGCATGGCGATCTTGCAGGAATCGCTCCATATAGTCGCTTTGAAGTCATCTATTTGCTATAATCGCCGTAGGATGTGGGGAGGCGTCCCCTGTTACCGAACGGGTACAGCAGAGGCGTTCCTCATGGGAGCAGGCTATCCCTGGAAGGGATCGCTTGCGGGCACGTGACAAGCCTACGTATCGGATGTGTGATAAGGATCATATAGAGAAACTTTGGGAGGAAAAAAGAGATGGAGCGACTGTTTGCACAGCATGCATGCCGGGAGAAGATAGAGCTTTCGCCTATGTGGCTTCTTAAGACGGAGGATGCGGGAGGCCTGGAAAAGCCGGAGAAGGCCCTTGTGCCCTCGGTGTGGGAGAGCCATCCGCGCCTTCGAAACTACAGGGGGAGAGCGGCATATACTCAGACCTTTACAGGAGGCGGCAACCTGCTTTTTCGCTTTGGCGGTGTGAGCTTCCGGGCCAAGGTCTTTCTGAACGATGTGCTCCTGGGCGAGCACATGGATGCGTTCACGGGTTTCTCTGTGCTCGCCAAAGGGATAGAGGAAGGCACACATACGGTACGCGTGGCTGTCGACAACCGCTTTGGGCCGGACGCCGCGCTGCATGTGCCCAATGACTATTACTCCTACGGCGGGATCAACCGTCCCGTGACGGTAGAACGGGTACCGGACATTTTCCTGACAGCATTGTATGCCGTTCCCGAGTGCAAGGACGGCACCTGGCAGGTGCACGTGACTGTCACGGGGCGGAATGTGTCCGGGGAGGACGGGACCTGCACTGTCCGGCTCTTTCTTGGGGACGCGCATTGGGAAGAGGACGTCCGCTTCCCCGCAGGGGAGGAACATTCTGTCCGTTTTACCCTATCGTGCCCGGAAGTCCAGGTCTGGAGCCCCGAGACGCCCGTCCTCTATACAATTCGGGCCTGTCTTGCCAAGGACGGCGAAGTGACCGACGATCTCATCGAGCGCTTCGGCTTTAGGGAGGTGCGGATCTTAGGAAACCGGATTCTCCTCAACGGGCAGCCCCTTTTCCTTCGCGGCTTTAACCGCCACGAGGAGCTTGGTGCTTTCGGTGTGTCGGTTCCTGTGGAGGGGATGATGCGCGATCTGCAGCTCATGCGCGAGCTTGGCGCGAACTGCGTGCGGACCTGCCACTATCCCAATGATCCCAGGTTTCTGGACCTGTGTGACGAGCTGGGGATGCTGGTATGGGAGGAATCCCATGCGCGCGGGATGAACGAGGAGAAGATGCGCAATCCTGCCTTCATGCCCCAGCTCCGCACCAGTACCCGGGAGATGGTAGTGCAGCACATCAATCATCCGAGCATCTTTATCTGGGGTTGCCTGAACGAGTGCGCCGACGACACGGTCTACGGCGAAGCATGCTACAGGGAGATTCTGGATCTGCTCCGCTCGCTGGATCCGAGCCGTCCCGTGACGGCGGCCCTGCTCCGTCGCCCCGGCTCACGCATCTTTGATGCCCCCGATGTGGTGAGTATCAATACCTATCCCCAGTGGTACCATAATGCCTCCGTGCGCGAGGACATTGACGACAAGCTCGTGGAGATCCGGAAGAAGGGCGGCATGGGCAAGCCGATCATCATCAGCGAGATCGGCGGCGGGGCCATCTACGGCTTCCATGATCCTCTGGGCGAGGCCAAGTGGTCGGAGGAGCGGCAGGCGACTATACTTCGAACTCAGCTGGAAGCGATTCTTTCTCACGAGGCGCTCAGCGGAGTATTCCTATGGCAGTTTGCCGATGTGCGGGTAGATGAGAGCTGGGCCATGTCCAGACCCCGCACTATGAACAACAAGGGGATTGTGGACGAGTACAGACGCCCCAAGGCGGCGTACAGCGTGGTGCGCGAGCTCTTTCACAGCCTTTGAGGGAGGGGAGAGAGATGATCCGTTACGTGCTCCTTGACGTGGACGACACGCTCCTGGATTTCCGCGCCTGCGCACGGGTGTGTGCGGATGCGGCGCTGCGGGACCAGGGGCATACGCTCTCCTCGGAGGCACTGGATGATTTCATGCAGACCTTCCACACCGTCAACGACAGCCTCTGGCACCGCATGGAGAAGGGCGAGATCACACGCGAGGGTATCTTTGCGCGCCGCTTCCCTATGATCCTGGAGGCGGCGGAACTTCCCGGCAACGGCAGACGCATGGAGCGCATTTTCCGAAGAGAACTGCAGGTGGCGGCGGTGCCGGTGGACGGAGCGATGGAATTGCTCGAGTATCTGCATGCGCGCTATCCCCTGTATGTGGCGAGCAACGCCACCTATGCTCAGCAGCACGGGCGGCTGGAGGCCGCAGGGATGCGCGGATACATCCGGGAGATCTTTGCCTCGGCGCAGGTAGGGGCAAGCAAACCGGATCCTCAGTTCTTCAGGAAGTGTCTGGAGGGCATGGCGGACGAGGGTATGACGGAGGCGGGGGAGAAAGTGGCCCCGGAGGATGTAGTGATGATCGGCGACTCCCTGCATGCGGACATTGAGGGGGCCGCGGCCTTCGGCATGCACACGATTTGGCTCAGCCGCACAGGCGGGGAAACGGTAAGTGCGGAGTGGACAGTCAAAGCGCTTTGCGAAATCAAGAATATACTGTGAGGCAGCATATGGAAGATAGCACAACATTTATCGACGATATGAGTACAGACAGGGAAGACATCCGAACAGAATGGATCCGGGACATGAGGAAGATCGTCATGCCGGTGCTGGGGCGTCTTGCCGAGGGCGTACTGAAGGAGGAACTGCCGGTCTCGTGGCATCCGGACCGCGCGATCTATGCGCCCCTGGAGGCGCTGGGAAGGATCGCGGAGGGGGTCGCGCCCTTCCTGAATGGAAAGGGCGGAGATGCGGAAGAGAGAATTTCGCGCTCGAACGTGGCAGTGGCCCTTTTAAAGGCCGTTTGTGCGGCGACAGACCCTGCATCGCCGGAGTACATGAACTTTTCCGAAGGGTACGGACAGGCACTGGTGGATGCAGCCTTCCTGGCCCATGGGATCGTGCGTGCGCCGAACCTTTTCAGGAAACGCCTGCCGGAGCCGGCCAGGCGCAATCTCATAGAGGCCCTCCGTGCCACACGCACCTTTACGCCCTTTGTCTCCAACTGGATTCTCTTCTCGGCTATGATTGAGGCCGGACTGTACACGCTAGATGAAAAGGCGGATATGACGCGCGTGGACTATGCGGTACAGATGATGCGCAGGTGGTATGTGGGGGACGGAACCTACAGTGACGGGGATAGCTTCCACTGGGACTACTACAACAGCTTTGTCATCCAGCCTATGCTCATCGATATCCTCCGCGTCTTTGAAAAGAAGGGAAGGGACTATGACCGGTATCTGGAGGAGGCTGTGGCACACGGGAGACGCTTTGCCGCCGTGCAGGAGCAGATGATCGGGCCGGACGGATCATGGGCGGTCTTTGGCCGGTCCTCCGTCTACCGCTTTGGCTGCTTTCAGCTGCTTGCTCAGGCCGCGCAGGAACACTTTCTTCCCAACAGTGTGACGCCTGCCCAGGTGAGATGCGGTCTTTCTGCCGCCATCCGTCGCTCCCTGGATGCACCGGGGACCTTTGACGAACAGGGTTTCCTGACGCCCGGCATCTGCGGTTTTCAGCCCTCTCTTGCCGAGGAGTACATTTCGGTGGGCAGCTTATATCTGTGCACAACTGCCTTCCTGCCCCTGGGACTTGGGCGGGAGGACGAATTCTGGAAGGACGCGGATGCGGACTGGACCGGAAAGAAGATCTGGTCCGGGCAGGATGTCATGCGCGACCACGCGGAGGACTGAGGCGGATTCCCGCCGCTCCCATGCAGGCACCGGTATGCGATTGACACTGGTGTTCAGAAATATCTACGGATACAACAAAAATAACTACGATTACAACAAAAGGGGTACCTGCTAAAAGTTACCAACTCATGATAAAAAGAGTAGAGAAGTTCAAACTCGATATTTTTCAACGTTTTTTTCACGGCTCGTCTGTTTACAACAAATCTGAGAAATGTGGAAGTCGTAGATGTTGTACTACAACTGGGAAGTGGCTTAGGGGGAGCTTTCGGGCTCCCCAGTTTTTATTTTGTTAGATATTTCGTAAGAACTCAGGCGTGGAAAAAGAAGCAAATGTACGGTAATGTACAGCGAGAACAACAAACGGAGGGAAACAACGATGGACCTGAATCAGATGAAAGAGAAGATCGAGAACGACGGGATCTACCTGAGCGAGGAGGACGCCCTGACCCTGAGCCAGACGGATTTCACATTCAGCCTGGAAGAAACCAACCGGGCAAGAGCGGCGCAGGCTGCGATGTTCGCGACGCGGGAAGGAGGGAGAGAAGTGTGATGCGGAGCCTGACCTACCGGAACCTCATGGCGGTCATCCGGAAGATCGAAGCCAAGGGGTACGAACGGCCAGAGGCAGAACGACTGGCGCGGAGTGTGTTCACCGAGTTCCTGAGTCGACCGCAGGGCATGAGCATCGAGGAGCGGGTCAGGAGGATTCTGACGAAAGAGGAATGGGAGCGGGAGTGCCGGGAGTATGGCTGCTGGTGAGTGGTCGCACTCCCGGCGATTTTTCGACTTCCTATGTACCCTTGTTGGGGGTACAGTAGGGGCTGGAAAGGAGGAGCGTGTTCATGGAAAGTTCATAGCTTGGAAACGCGGAAAGCCTTGATTTTTCAAGGTTCGGGGCTTACAATGGTACTTAGGATGGGTGAGGTATACTTACCTGCTGACGATGGCCTTGGAAGGAGGCGATGATTACGCTAAATCTAACGCAGGAACAAATTAGAGCACTTTCGGATTCGGAGAAAAAAGAACTACGGCAGGAATTGATAGCAGTTTTCAAGGAGCTAAATACTTCTCCGCGTAGTGACTGGCATGCCGGATTTGAAGCGTATCTGAAAGTTGATGCACGTAATGCCGAAGGTGGAACCGCAGAGGTTATTGTGGAACATTCTCTGGGAGAGGAACCTCCAAGGATTGATTTCATTGTGTGGCTGCACGATGAAGGCATCAGGTTGAACAAGCAGATTTACAACATTTTCCGTAGGTTCAATGTAATTGAATATAAAAACCCACGGGACAATCTGAACTGGCGTGTTATCCATAAGGCAATCGGTTATGCTAATCTATATATTGGATTAGCACAGAATCCGTAAATACTAGGTAACATTTAGAACATTAGGTAATAGACAGGCGAAAATCCCCGAAACATCAAGGATTTTCTAGCTTTTAGGCCTTTACAAATATCACCAATTGGTGTATAATCTCTCATGTGTTAGGTAATATGCTTTACATGGAGGGATATTGTATGGCAAGGCCAAGTGTTAGTGGAAGATATGCTGTTCCTAAAGAGATCGATGAATTAAAACCCTCGAATATAGATTGCTTTGTGAAAGTGGTCTATACTCATTCGAGTACCACTGGTTCCAATAAGCATTTCTATGTGTACCAGACAGCCTATCGGCCGGATCCAAAGTATCCTGGTAAAGGCAAGCCTACCAGCGGAAGTGCTATCGGGAAAATCGAAGGCCGTAAGTTTGTACCGAACAAGACATATCTGAAGCTGATGAATCCCGATCCCGAACCAGAGATTGCTGCGAATCATAATCAGGATGAGGGTTCTATG
>JAFUZB010000308.1 GCA_017476845.1 Clostridia bacterium | reverse complement strand
TCGGCGGGAGCTCTCTCGGTCTCCTCCTTCTTCCCCTTGGAGAGGCGCGAGATCCACAGGACAACGGGGATGAGGATAAGGCAGGGCAGGGCGAGGGCGGCAAGCAAGGTGCCGACCCCGAAGGCGGACTGCAGGGCCTGCATGACGGGGGAGAGCAGGGCGCCGCCCACCGAGGAGGAGGCGTTGAGTATCCCCGATGCGGCCGAGGCGCGCTTTTCCCCGAGCAGCGGGGAGATGGTGCCCATGATGATCCCAAAGCACACCGCGCCAGTGCCGGTATAGAAGAGCAGACCAATGGTCATACAGAGGGCGGGCAGGGAGTGGGAGAGGGGCGTGAGAAGAAGACCGGAGACCATGAGGAGGGTGCCCAGGATGAGGACAAAGGCATTGGACTTTTTCAGGGCAAGGATGCCAAAGAGCGGCTGGGAGGCACCGTACATGAGCTGGCCTACGGCCACGGCGAAGCTGACGTCCGCATAGGAGACGGAAGAACGCTCCGAGATGGCCTGGACCATGATGCCGAAATTGGCCCGGATGCCGCCGGAAATCATGTAGAGGACGCAGGCGGCAAGGATCAGGACAGGCGCGGAAGCGCGTTTGGTTTGGGATACCAAAGGGATGACCTCCTGGGCGGCGGATGGAACCGTCTTACACGTAGTGGATGCGGGACACATCAAAGCGGTCCTGCTGCTTGCGCTCCTCTGCGGGATAGCCGTAGGGGAAGATCGCGAAGGCACGGAGGTGCTCGGGGAGGTCCAGCACCTTTTTCACCGCCTGCATGCGCTCCTCAATGGGCGCGATGCCCAGCCAGACACCGCCCAGGCCCTGGGCGTCGGTCTCCAGACAGAGGTTTTCCATGGCGATAGACATGTCGATATCGGCATAGGCGGGAATGGCGCAGTCCCGCCTATAGACGGAGACGATGGCGGCGGGCGCATCCGCGGTCATTTTGGCATAGGGACTGGTCTGCGCAAGGGCCTTGAGCTTGTCCTTGTCGGTGACCACATAGAACTCCCAGGGCTGCTGGTTGGCGGCGGAGGGCGCCTGCATGGCGGCGCGCAGGATCGCCAGGGTCTTCTCCTGTTCTACGGGCCTGTCCTGGTACTTGCGGATGCTGACGCGGGTGTAGAGATGGTTCATAGCTTGTACTCCTCTCGTAAATAGGGTGGTGGCTATTTAGCCTATAGCTTGAATGAAAGTGGCGATGCGCTCTGCCGTCTCCGGGATGCTCATGGACTGCGTGTCCAGACACAGGGGAAACTTGCCTCGGTTCCGTCTGAACCAGGCATTGTACTGAAGATGCGGCGAGATGGCCTCCTCGGAGGTAAAGCCGCGCTCCTTGGGGCGCGCCTTCAGCCTGCGCGCAATCTCCTCGTCGGAGGGACACAGGACAAGGAAGACCCCGTGCTGTCCACTTCTTCCGGGATCCGGTGCACCCCGATATAGTCCTGGGGATTGAGACAGGAGGCAAAGACGATGTCTCTTCCCTCTGCGCGTGAAACGGCCTCCCGGATACCGTCATCACTGAAGCGGGAGGGTTGATCGGTGTGGGCGTAGTCCCACCAGTTCAGCCCCAGCTCATCCGTGTCAAAGCAGGCATACCGCGCCTTGGGGAGCAGGGATTTGAGATGGGTCAAAACGGTGGATTTTCCGGCGCCGCAGGTGCCGGTGAGGACAAACAGACGCATAGGCGTTCCTTTCTTGATGGGGCCAAAGGTTCATAGATGCTCCCAGTCGATGCGCTCATCGCGGTAGAAGTATTCCCGGTCATGTGCCGAAACCTCGCGAAGCACGCGGCAGGGATTGCCCACGGCAACTGTGCCGTCGGGGATATCCCGCGTGACGACGCTGCCCGCGCCGATGACACAGTTTTTGCCGATGGTCACGCCGGGGGTCACGATCACCCCGGCTCCGATCCAGGTGTTGTCTCCGATGTGGATGTCCTTGTTGTACTGAAGGCCCCTTGCCCGAAGAGAGGGCTCGATGGGGTGATTGGCGGTGGCGAGGGTGACATTGGGGCCGAGCATGACGAAGTTTCCAATGTAGATATGACCGTCATCGACCAGGGTGAGGTTAAAGTTGGCATAGACATTGTCGCCCAGATGCAGGTGGTGCCCGCCCCAGTTGGCGCGAAGCGGGAGCTCGATATAGCAGTTGTCGCCGCACTCGGCGAAGACCTCGTGCATATAGGCCTGCTTTCGGTCGAATTCTGAGGGCTTGAGGGCATTGAACTGATAGAGCTTGTCCAGGTAGGGCATCTGTTCCTCCATGATCTCCCTGTCGGCGGGATCATAGATGAGGCCCTGAACCATGCGTTCGTACTGTGTCATGGAAGCCTCCTTTGGGGCAGGAAAACGGTGCTATCGCTTCGGGAAGTGGGATGCAAGGTAGGCCATGCTCTGTGTAATGCAGTCTCGCGGAACGGCGAGATTATAGCGGTAGAACTGGCGGGATACCCCGTAGTCGCTCCCGTCATCGCCAAGGAAGAGGCCTTCCTCCTGCAGGGCGTGGAAGAGGGCGTCGTCGGAAAGCCCGAGCGGGCGATAATCGACAAAGACAACAAAGGTGCCGTCGGGCTGGATCACCTTTGCGCCGGGCACGGCGGAGGGCAGCGCCTGCGTAAAGAGGACGAGATTTCCTTCGATATAGGTATTTAAGGCCTCCACGAAGTCAGCGCCCGCCTCGGTATAGGCGGCCATGAGCCCCGCGCGGAGCATGGGATCGAGGGAACCGTAGTGATCGGCATACTTCTGACGGATATATCTCTCGCGGAGGGTATCATCGGGAATCAGGAGATTGGCGTGATTGACGCCGGTCAGGCTCATGCATTTCCCCAGGGAGGTACAGGTCATGGCGTAGGCCCTGCCCTCCCGGATGCCGGTGTACGGAAAGACCGGACCGGTCCGCGTGATCTCGGCAAAGATCTCATCGCAGAAGACCGGCAAGCGGTATTGTTCGGAGAGCCTGCCGATCCTTTCCAACTCTTCTCTTGTGAGAATGCGCCCGGTGGGATTGTTGGGGTTAGAGAAAACGAGCAGGCCGTTTTCGGGGTCACGCATCTTCCTCTCCAGGTCCTCCCAGTCGATCTCGTATCGCCCGTCCTCCCCAAGGAGCATGAGGGAAGACACGCTCTCCAAGCCCATGCGCGAGGCGGCCTGAGCATAGCGGTTGTAGCCGGGTTCGATGACGAGGAGACGCTTATGCTTTGGGAGAAGAAAGAGACGGATTGCGGTGGCCAGGGCAAAGATGGTACCGTGGGTCGGCACGATCCATGCGCTTTGCACCTCGGCGTGGCGCACATGTGCCATCCACCAGACCACGCGTTCATTGTAGGCCTCATCCTGGAGGGTGAAGGCATACAGGCCCTTCTCTGCACACGCGCGCACGCCCTCAGAGAAAGCCGGACAGGTGGGAAACTCAAACTCGGCGCCCCAGTAGGTGACGAGCCCTGCCTTGCGTACACGCTCGGGTGTAAAGGCCTCCTTGAGGGTGCCGGCCCCCTCACGCCGGACACGCTCGGAGAAGGGATAGGCTGCTGACATGATGTTCCTCCGTATCTGAGAAAACTGCTTGGGCATAGTCGTGCCCGTATAGGGTAATGATAGCACGATTCGCTTTCCTGCGGGGAGGGATACAGAGGAAAAACGAGGGAAACGACGAGGGAAACGAGTTTTTCGGGGCTTGGGGAATCTGTACAACATGGTATAATCCTGGCCAAAGACAGAAGATACATGCAAGGAGGCCAAACATGCAGGCAGTTGCGGGAAGAATGTTGGATGTGGAGACGGGAAAGACCATTGAGGATGCGCTGGTGGCATTTGACGAGGAGCGCATCGTCTATGCCGGGGCACGCGAAGGGTATCCGCTTGGAGAAGATACCCAGGTGTGGGATGCGGGCAGCGGCACGATTCTTCCGGGATTTATTGACTGCCATGCCCATTTAACCGGCGAGGAGGACGCGGGCGAGTTCGGTTCCGGCAAGCTCTTCGGGGACCAGCTCATCGGGGCGGTGCACCAGCTGGGGCTGATTTTGCAAAGCGGATTTACCGGTATCCGTGACATGAGCGAGGCGGGACTGTATCTCTCCCGCGGTGTGGAGCGCGGCGCGATCCAAGGCCCCCGCATTGTGCCCGGCGGCCGGGTGATGGGGATCACCTCGGGCCATGTGGACCTCGCCCCCGAGATGAGCAAGGCGGAGATCAACGCGCATGATCATCTCAGTTACCTCATCGATGGGCCTGACGATTGCGTGCGGGGCGTTCGCGAGCAGTTCCGCATGGGCGCAAAGTTCATCAAGATCTGTGCAACGGGTGGCGTATCTTCCCCCACCGACCGCATCGACGATGTGCAGTTCTCCCCGGAGGAGCTTCGGGCGATTGTGGGCGAGGCCAAACGGCATCACAGCTATGTGACGGCCCACTGCACAGGCTATGAAGGGGCTTATCAGGCGCTGCTGGCGGGCGTGGAGTGCATTGAGCACGGGGTGATGCTCACGCCGCGCGAGGTGGAGCTCATGGCGAAAAACGATGTCCCGCTCGTCTCCACATTGGAGATCAGCCTGCATGTGGCCAACATCCCCGGTTTCCCCGATTGGATGCACAAAAAGGCCCTGCAGTGCCGGGAAAACAGCCTGCGCTCGGTGGCACTTTGCCGCGAGGCCGGGATCCGCATTGCGCTGGGTACCGATTACTCCAACTCAAAGAACACCTCGTATCTCACCTTGGGCAGAGAGTTCCTGGCCATGGAGGAGGCGGGGATGACGAGACTGGAGGCTGTGCGCGCGGGTACGCTCTATGCCGCGCAGGTCATGCGTGTGCAGGATTTGGGCGTGCTCAAGGAAGGCTATCTCTCGGACATCGTCGTGTGTGACGGGGATCCGCTGGAAAGCCTGGAGTGCATCTCGGATGCAAAGCATATCCGGTTCGTTGCAGCCGGCGGCCGGGTGGTCAAGAATCTTTTGAAGGAAAAGACAGACAGCGCCGTGGCACGCTGAAGGTCATGGGAGATTTAGGTCGGATAAGAGACAGCCTGAGCGGATGC
>JAFUZB010000307.1 GCA_017476845.1 Clostridia bacterium | reverse complement strand
TGATATAATCGCTCACATATTTCCCTGGTACGACGCATCTTTTCTTTATATCTCACCTATCTTCTCCCAGGGATCATGGAGGATAAGCGCATGCCTTCCAGAAGGTTTGTCACCTACACAATCATTGAGGAGGTGCTGGAAACAGCTTTCCAAAACCGGTCTCCGCTCGATATCTTCGGCCTCTATGAGGCCATGAAGGAAATTCCTCTCGCTTCCCTTCCTACGCCTTACAGCTCGGATCCGCCCTGGGGCTTGCTTAGCGATGCGGATTTTGCCCTTAGAATGAATGCGATCCCTATCCCCTTGCAGAAGCCTCAGGTGCATCCCGCAAAGGTTGCCCATCCTCAGGTATCGGAGCATTCGATTTTCTCTTCTCGTCCAGACAGTTTTCATATGATGATCCATCGCCAGTATAATTTCCTGCACGAGCTGGAGCATATGCACGACTATGTAGAAGTATACTATGTCATCCAGGGAAGATGCACCTTGCACATTGCAGGGAAAAGTCTCTCTCTTGTTCCTGGGGATTTCATCTTCATCGCGCCCGGGGCAGGGCACAGTCTGGAATCCAATGAGAAGGTCAACTTTATCCTGGATCTCTCAGTTCGAGGCAGCAGCTTTGAATCGCTTTTCCTTAAGCAACTCTCTTTTGACACTGTGCTCTCCGCATTCTTTCGCAAGATCATCTACGACAAAGCCGAGCTCAACTATATCCTCTTCCACACCCATGAAGATCCTGGTGTCAAGCATGCGATCAAAAACATCGCCATGGAGACCTCCCTCAAGGATCCCTTCAATGAAATCGTATATACCAGCTGGACCAACATCATTTTTTCTATTCTTCTTAGACGCTACCATGCCGATGTGGAAACCGATCCTCTCCTGCTGAATACGGACTTCTCCCGCATCCTTGCTTATATTTCAGATCACTACGATACCGTCACATTGGACGATTTGTCCGATGCTTTCAACTATTCCAAGCCTCACCTTTGCAATCTCATCAAGAGCTACACGGGACGCACCTTCACCTCCCTTGTCAATCAGCAAAAACTCTACAAGGCGGAAATCCTGCTCACCAGCACTGACTTTCCCATGCAAGAGATTGCTGAGATCATCGGGTTTACCTCAGTGGACTATTTCATCCGTCTATTCAAAAGGACCCACGACATGACTCCGGGACAGTACCGTAAAACACATCAATGCGCCTGACAACACATAGGCACATGAAAAGGACGGACAGTAAACTGTCCGTCCTTTTCATAGGATGCACCCTGGACTGCGCAAAGCAGCCCGAAGCCATATCCTTATCAGAACTTCAGCGGATTGACACGTACAGAGGGACCCATGGTGGTGCTCAGATAGACAGAGCGCAGATAGGTGCCCTTTGCAGCGGCAGGCTTAGCCTTGATGATAGCTTCCATCAGAGCATCCAGGTTCTCCTGCAGCTTCTGCTGACCGAAGGAAACCTTGCCCACCGGGCAGTGGATGATAGCGGTCTTGTCGAGACGATACTCAACTTTACCGGCTTTAATATCCTTCACAGCCTTGGTGACGTCCATCGTGACAGTGCCGGACTTGGGGTTCGGCATGAGGCCCTTCGGGCCCAGAACACGACCGATGCGGCCAACCAGACCCATCATATCAGGGGTGGCAACGCAGACATCGAAGTCGAACCAGTTTTCCTGCTGGATCTTGGCGATCATCTCTTCAGCGCCGACAAAGTCAGCACCGGCAGCCTCAGCTTCCTTGGCTTTATCGCCCTTGGCGATGACAAGAACGCGGGTTACCTTACCAGTACCGTTGGGCAGAACGACGGCACCGCGGACCTGCTGGTCAGCGTGACGGGGGTCAACACCCAGACGGACGGAGATTTCTACGGTCTCGTCGAACTTGGCCTTAGCGGTCTTGATGACGAGGTCACAAGCCTGATCAGGATCATACTGATTCAGATGGTCAATCAGCTTAGCGCTGTCCTGGTATTTCTTACCATGCTTCATTCTATTATTCCTCCCATGTGGTAATAGCGGCGCGATGTCCTCCCACATTTTTCAAGGGGCTGTGCCCCACTGTGCTTATAACGAAAGCTACGCTCAAGCCTCGACAGTGACACCCATGGAACGGGCAGTGCCGGCGACCATGCTCATAGCAGCTTCCAGACTGGCAGCATTCAGGTCAGGCATCTTGATCTTGGCGATCTTTTCTACCTGTTCCTTGGTCAGCTGGCCGACCTTGTCGCGATTGGGGCGACCGGAAGCGGTTTCAATGTTCAGTTCCTTCTTGATCAGCACCGGAACCGGAGGAGTCTTGGTGATAAAGGTGAAGGAACGGTCAGAGTACACAGTGATGACAACAGGAATAATCATGCCTGCATCATTCTTGGTCCGCTCGTTGAATTCCTTGCAGAAGCCAGGAATGTTCACGCCGTGCTGACCCAAAGCGGGACCGATAGGCGGAGCGGGATTTGCCTTGGCTGCAGGCACCTGCAGCTTGATGTATGCGGATACTTTCTTTGCCATGGTAATGGCACCTCCTAAAAAAGTGGTAAACACGGAAGCTCGCGCTTCCTCCCACGTCATCCGGAAAACCGGATGATGCATATGCTAAGGCTGCCAAAAGCAGCGATCAGCCAAATTCAGTCAGGGAAGATCATTCAATCGGGCGTACATCCTCAATATCGATCTCCAGAGAATTCTCGCGTCCGAGCAGCTTAATGAGAACCGTGATCTTGCCTCTGGCAAGGTCAATGTCCTGCACGACCACCTTCACACCTTCGAACTGACCGTTGATCACCTCGACCTCCTGGCCGATGGCGATATCCGATTTGTTCTCGGTGATCGGGTTCAGCATCCGCTCAGCCTCTTCGTCCGACAGGGCGACAGGCTTGCTCTCCGGACCGACAAAGCCGGTCACGCCACGCGTATTACGCACAAGATACCAGCTCTCAGTGGTCCAGATCATCCGGACCATGACATAGCTGGGATACACCTTGCGCGTGGTCTTCACGCGCTTTCCCTTGCGGATCTCCTCGACCTCCTGGACCGGGATACGGATATCCAGAATGAGGTTTTTCATTCTGTCGGAGTTCTCCACGGACTTCTTCAGGGTATCGAGAACCTTGTTCTCATATCCGGAATACGTGTGGACAACATACCACTGCAGCCGAGGATCGACTTCTGCCTCTTCCCTGGTGCGCGGTTCCCCCAGGTCCTTCTCATTGCCGGGAATATTGCTCATGATCTACTCCTTGATGTCGATTCATTACAACCCTCAGGCAATGTTACCCAATGCCTTGACCAGAGCGGATGCGCCAAGGTCAAAGAGACCGATGACGATGCCCATGAACAGCATAAACACCAGCACGATGATGCTGTAGACGATGAGCTTGCGCTTCGTCGGCCAGGTCACGCGCTTGAGCTCGTAATACATCTCCTTGAAGGGCTTTGCGATGGTCTGGGGCAGGTGCTTGACACCCTCCACAAACTTCTGCCACTTCGAAGGCTGCGCTTTTGCGGCGACTTTCTTCTCCTCTGCCATATCTTTCACATCCTCACGGTGTGAATACCCTTACTTCGTTTCGCGATGCACGGTGTGCTTTCTGCAGAAGGGGCAATACTTCTTCAGTTCGAGACGCTCAGGGGTATTCTTCTTGTTTTTCATGTTGTTGTAGTTGCGGCGCTTGCACTCCGTGCATGCGAGGCAAACCTTGTTGCGTGCGGCATTTGCCATGCTCGACACCTCCTGCCGTTAGGGTTAGCCCCGGTCCGGGGCAAATCCCGGACCGGACGCAGAATATTATTCGATGACGGAAGCCACGACGCCGGAACCAACCGTGCGGCCACCCTCACGGATAGCGAAACGCAGGCCCTGCTCCATAGCGATGGGGGTGATCAGGGTGATTTCCATGTCGATGTTATCACCGGGCATCACCATTTCCACGCCGTCCGGAAGCTTGATGGAACCGGTAACGTCGGTGGTACGGAAGTAGAACTGCGGACGATAGCCGTTAAAGAACGGGGTATGACGGCCGCCCTCTTCCTTGGTCAGAACGTACACCTGACCGATGCAGTGGGTGTGGGGATGAATGGAGCCGGGCTTGGCCAGAACCTGACCACGCTCGATCTCGGTGCGCTGGATACCACGCAGCAGAGCGCCGATGTTGTCGCCGGCCTGTGCGTCGTCCATCTGCTTGTGGAACATTTCCACACCGGTCACGACGGTGGACTTGGGCTTATCCATAAGGCCAACGATCTCGACGGTATCGGAAATCTTCACAGTGCCGCGCTCCACACGACCGGTAGCCACGGTGCCCCGGCCGGACATGGAGAACACGTCTTCAACAGGCATAAGGAAGGGCTGATCGGTAGCACGAGCGGGTTCCGGGATGTAGCTGTCGACAGCTTCCATCAGTTCCCAAATCGGCTTGCACTCGGGAGCATTGTCCACATCGGTGCCGCCGTTCTGGATGTATTCCAGAGCTACCAGAGCAGAGCCGCGGACGATCGGGATGTCGTCGCCCGGGAAGTTGTAGCTGGACAGAAGATCGCGGATTTCCATCTCGACGAGTTCGAGCAGTTCCGGATCGTCCATCATATCGGTCTTGTTGAGGAACACGACGATGTAGGGCACGCCAACCTGACGG
>JAFUZB010000306.1 GCA_017476845.1 Clostridia bacterium | reverse complement strand
CGCTGTGCGGCAGCACGTCGATTCGGGATACCCTGGAACCGCTGCACCGCAAGCTGCAGAAATACCGCCGCGTCTCCTTTACCAGTCCCGAGCGTGCACTTTGCTCGCTCAAGGAGCACCGCGCGATCTACGAGGCCATTGCCGGCCGCCTGTGCGATGAGGCCGAAAGCCTTACCGTCGACCATGTGCGCAACGCCTATGCCGCCATCATGGCAAGAGACGAAAGCGCAGACGCCTGAACCCAAGAACAACCCAGTGATGGAAAGGAAGACACAACCATGGAAAAGATTCGTATGATTACCCCTCTGGCCGAGATGGACGGGGACGAGATGACCCGCGTGCTCTGGGCAGACATCAAGGAACTGCTGCTCCATCCCTTTGTGGACCTGAAAACCGAATATTATGATCTCGGGCTTCCCAATCGTGACAAGACCGGAGATCAGGTCACCATCGATGCCGCCGAGGCCTGCCGCCGTCTGGGCGTGGGTGTCAAGTGCGCCACGATCACGCCCAATGCGCAGCGCGTGGAGGAATATCAGCTCCACGAAATGTGGAAGAGCCCCAACGGTACCATCCGCGCCATGCTCGACGGAACCTGCTTCCGTGCGCCCATCATGGTGGAGGGCATCTCCCCCGTCATCCCGGCCTGGACAAGCCCCATCACCATCGCCCGTCACGCCTACGGTGACATCTACAAGAATACCGAGCTGACCGCGCCCGAGGGAAGCCGCGCCGAACTGGTTGTGACCTCTCCCGACGGCACCGAGAAGCGCGCCCAGATCCACCAGTTCAAGGGGCCCGGCATTGTGCAGGGCATCCACAATACGGACAGCTCCATCGCCTCCTTCGCCCACTCCTGCTTCCGCTATGCGTTGGACACCCATCAGGATCTGTGGTTTGCCACCAAGGACACGATTTCCAAGACCTATGACCATCACTTCAAGGACATCTTCCAGGAGATCTATGATGCCGACTATGCCAAGGCCTTTGAGGAAGCCGGCATTACCTACTTCTATACCCTGATTGATGACGCCATCGCTCGCGTTGTCCGTTCCAAGGGCGGCTTTGTGTGGGCGCTGAAAAACTATGACGGCGACGTCATGAGTGATATGATCGCCACCGCCTTCGGTTCCCTTGCCATGATGACCTCCGTGCTTGTCTCCCCCGACGGCAAGTACGAATACGAAGCGGCCCACGGCACGGTCACGCGCCACTACTATCGTTATCTCAAGGGAGAGGAAACCAGCACCAATCCCGTGGCCACCATCTTCGCATGGAGCGGCGCTCTGCGCAAGCGCGGTGAGCTGGACAATCTCCCCGAACTCGTTCGCTTCGCGGATCTCCTGGAAAAGGCAGCCCTCACAACAATCACCGACGGCATCATGACCAAGGACCTGGTAGCCCTGTGGCATGGCAAAGCTGAGGCACAGGGTGTCAATTCCCGCGCCTTCCTAACCGCTATCGCCGAGCGGCTCGCAAAGCTTCTTGAAACCGCCTGATGCACACTTTGCGAAAGTCCCGGACAGTCCATGTAGACTGTCCGGGACTTTCGCATTTATCCTATATCCTCTTCCTGATATTCACCGTATTCACAGCCCACATGGGTGGTTTCCATCTCATCGACCAGGACGAGCTGGCCGTCCTTCTTCTCCCACAGGCGTATCGTTCCAAAGCCGCCTCCGCCGTTCCACAGCCTTTGATGGCGCATGCTGCCATCCGGAGCCTCATAGCGCACAAAGAGCATTTTCCGCTTGGGGCAGCGAATCTCTGTCTCCATCACCGCATGGATGGTCTCCTGGCGCACATGCCAGGTCACATATTCAGGATCTTCCTCAGAGAAGGCAAAATCCATGTGCACATGCAGATGCAGCTTGGAGAAATTGAAGTCATAGGCTTTCCCCTCATACACCATTGCCCCGAGAAGCCGCCTGTCCAGCGGGACAAAGTAGATCTTTGGCCTCCCACCGCCAATGTCAAAGGCGCTGTTTTGCAGCATCTTCCCGCTCAAACGACTCTTCAGGCAGTTTGAGGAAAGCCACACCCAGGGACTGGTAAAGTCCCGACCCCAGTTCTTGTCGGCATAGCCGTAGCTTCCTTCCCATGACACACGATACTCCCGGCCATTGAGACATACCGTGCCTTCATAGGAGCTCTTCATGCCTTCGGCGTGCCAGTACATCTGGAAGGCTTCCATGTCACGCAGGGGTTTGCTCGCCCCATAGCCCACATTGAACGGAATCTCCTTGCGAATGGCCAGATCCCAGGTCATTTCCCCGCTGTCGCTCATCCACTCCGGATGCGCACTCGCCGCTTCTTCGCTTACAGACACCGAACCGCATATCCTGTCTTCCGTAGCCAGACAATCCTCTGCCGTCACCATGTAGGGTACGCGTTCCGAAATATCGACCTTTCGCAGGCTGAAAAACCGATGCAGCTGTACAGGCTGCTTGCCCCATGCGCCCGCCTTGACCATGAGATAGGAAGGGCGCTTCCCCGCCTCCTTGTTCTCCGGGAGCTGACCCAAGACCGGCTCGTCCTCGGCCAGCGCCGGATTGACAATAAAGTACTCGACAAAGAAAGGCGTCTCCTCTCCTGTCGCGATATCTGTCCCTGTAAAGGAATGCCACCACCAGTCATACCCATGGGCCGCAAGCGGCCCATGGAGCATGAAGGCATCCCTGTTCGGATCATGCCTTGTCAGCATCTTTCTCAGTCCCTTCTTCCCAAACCCGCTCGGGAATCTCCGCAAAGATTCCCGTAAACCCATAGCGGCTTCGCACCCGCCAGTCTGCATCCCATCCGGGACAACTGGCGTTCAGCCGCTTGGCAAGGGCAATCATCTGCCGTATTTCCCTGTCCACATGCCCGCAGGCACGCTCCCCTGTGGGATCCCGATAACCTCTGTACATGGATCATCATCCTTTCCGGCCCGAGGCCAAAAGAAAAATTCAGTCTGCACAGGCAGAGTTTCCCCAACCCGCGCTTCAACTGAACCTGATTTGCTGATCCATGTATCATGGCGTTTGCCATGTGCTCGCCTTTATCGGG
>JAFUZB010000305.1 GCA_017476845.1 Clostridia bacterium | reverse complement strand
CTGTATTTGGTTAGCAATCATATTAGAATCCTCCATAACTTAATATGGAGTATTATATAACATCTAATCGATTTTGTCAATAGTTTTGTTATAAATTTCTTGATTTTATACGAGTTTTTTACCTTTTGACCCTGGAATCATATATCTAAGATTCCCGATCCCATGATCGCGTACAATTATGTGTGCAAGTATCTACTTCAACGTGCATCTTGGTTTTTAAGAGAAAATAACAAAACAGCAGATATTGTTTTATCTGCTCGGTCAACATCTCGTGATGGTGAACTTATCGAATATATTCGAACAAAGTTACTCCCTTTTCAAGCAAATGGAATAGACGCAAATCTGTTTGAAAAGATTCAAGCAAAAACAGCAGCAAGCTGGGACTTGTTGCAGCTTGCAGATGTTTGTGCTACATCGACATTTTTGGCATATGAGGTAAATGGATGGGGATTCTGTACGCCTTGTTATATGTCTGCATTATCTAAACACATATATAGCAGAAATGGCAGAATAGATACTTATGGTATTAAATACTTTGTGAATGAAATGCGTCCCAATATGGATGAGCTTCGTGAACGCAAAGTTTGCGCAAAAAAAGAAAGGACCCCCGGTGCGACTACCACATGACAAGCATGCTGGTTAAAAAACCCTCGCATTCTCCGGCGGAATTCCTTCATACATATTATACGCCAAACGTTGGAGAAAAATCAATCCCAATGAAAAAATAATGTTTCGAGGTTGAAGTACCATGTTAACTACTGGTCAGTACGTGACGGATATGCACACCGGGAAGATTGTGAAGATCATTGGTGTGCAGCAGGTATTTGGAATGACCACCTATCAGTTGTATGAGCCAGAAACAGGAAGCATCTATAATGCTGCAGAGCGCAGCTTGAAAGCGGAGCGAGGACTTTCGGAGTCCTCGCCTGCTTTTGTACGCTTTGCAGCAGTGTATGCGCGGGTGAAAAATGAACTGGCGAACGGCTCTGTGGTGGATGTATCCGAGAGTGTGATTCCGTTGCCACATCAGCGGTATGCGCTGAGCCGCGCCATGGAGACCAATTCCTGTCGCTATATGCTGGCAGATGAGGTTGGACTTGGAAAGACCATTGAAGCCGGGCTGATCATCAAGGAACTGGAAACCCGTGGACTGATTGAACGGGTACTTGTCGTATGCCCCAAGGGCCTGATGACTCAGTGGGAAGCGGAGATGCAGGAGAAGTTTGGCGAGCGTTTTACCATCATTCTGCCGGAGGAATATCAGACGCTCAAGAAGGTTGCACCGGATGAAAATCCGTTCACAAGCTTCAATCATGTCATCAGCCCGATGGATGCCATCAAGCCCATCGAAGAGAGGACAGGGTGGACGCAGGAGAAGGTGGATCAGTACAATCAGGACCGCATTGAAGCCGTGGTTGCCGGTGGCTGGGATCTGGTTATCATTGATGAGGCACATCGCGTAGCCGGGCAATCCAGTGAGGTGGCCAGACACAAATTGGGTGAGATGCTTTCCAAGGCCAGCCCTCATCTGCTTTTGCTGACAGCCACGCCGCACTCCGGGAAAACAGAACCGTTCATGCGATTGATGCGTCTGCTGGATGAGGAAGCATTCCCGAATACGAAGGCAATCGTGAGGGAACAGGTTGCACCGTTCCTGATTCGAACGGAGAAACGTGAAGCAGTCGATAATGAGGGGAATTCGCTGTTCAAACAGCGTCATACACAGGTCATGGAGGTTGAATGGCTACCGAGGCATGGGCTTCAGCGTCAGCTGTACGAGGAAGTGACTGAGTATGTTTGCAATGGATATAATAAGGCTATCCGGGAACGGAAGAACTATATCGGTTTCCTGATGATCCTGTTCCAGCGGATGGTATCAAGTTCCACGGTTGCCATCATAGATGCAATACAGCGTCGCCTTCATGTTTTACAAAATCAGGAGGATCAGATGCACTCTGGCAATTACAATGAATTGGTGGAAAGTGATACCGAGGAATCCCTGAAAGAAGCGCTGATGTTTCTCTCTACCAATATTCGAGAGGAGATCAAGCAGCTGTCTCATCTGCTCGCGCTGGCTAAGCAGGCAAGTCTGGAATGTCAGGATGCCAAGCAGGAGGTGCTGCTTGACTTGCTGGAGAAGATCCGCCGACAAGATCCGGATGCGAAGATCATTCTTTTCACGGAGTTTGTGGCAACACAGGAGAATATCCAGCAGCTGATGGAGTATAATGGTATTTCGACGACACTGATCAATGGCAGCATGTCGATGGAGGAACGGAACGCGTCGCTGGCGCAGTTCCGTACGGAAAAGCAGATGCTGATCTCCACTGATGCAGGCGGCGAAGGATTGAACCTGCAGTGCTCTCATATTGTCATCAACTACGATCTTCCCTGGAATCCAATGAAAATTGAGCAGCGCATTGGTCGTGCTGATCGTATCGGACAGACCGCGGATGTGCTGGTGTTCAACTTTATCCTGAAAGAAACCATCGAAAATCGTGTGCGCACGGTGCTTGAGGATAAGCTGGCGGTCATCTTGCAGGAACTGGGAATCGACAAGCTGCAAGACGTGCTGGATGAGGGCACTGCCGATATGGACTTCACTAAGGTATACATGTCCACCATTACGATGCCACGGTATCAGAATGTGTATGTGAAGGAAATCGAAGAGGCTGCCAAGAAACAGGTAGAT
>JAFUZB010000304.1 GCA_017476845.1 Clostridia bacterium | reverse complement strand
GGCCACCTGGTGCGGACCGTGCCGTATGATGAGCCCCATCATGGATGAGCTTGCCGAATCCACCCCCGCCGTGAAGGTGGGCAAGGTCAATGTGGATGACGAGGACGAGCTCGCCGCCAAGTATGGCATCATGAGCATCCCCAGCATTCTGGCCTTCAAAGATGGCGCATTGGTCAATCAGACCGTAGGCGTCCAGCCCAAGGAAGCCGTCCTTGCTCTCGTAGGACTTTGATTTCCCGCCCCGTGCTTGCACGGGGCTTTTTTTCTCCTCTTGTTTGGGAAAGCGAATCAGGCTATACTTCAGGGCAGAACATTGTATGGAGGGAAATCTTATGGCACGAGTAGCTATACCCAAGGGACATTGTCGGTTCTGTGATGCGCAGTACGGCCGCGCTGCGATGGTCAAGCATATGACTACCTGCAAGAAGTATGTCGAGAAGGTCGAAGACGGGTCAACGGACAATATCGTATATGAACTGCTCATTACGGGCGGATATGCCGGGAGATATTGGCTGGTGGTGGAGGTTCTGGGCAACGAAACGCTCGCCGGGTTGGATTCTTTCCTCCGGCAAATCTGGGTGGAGTGCTGCTGGCACATGAGCGAGTTTGAGATTGGCGGGCAGTCCTATGTCAGCCAATTGAGCCGCTTCTCCTATAATGACAAAGACATGAATGTGAGCCTCGCATCCGTTCTCGCGCCGGGCATGACCTTCAGGTACAGGTACGATTTTGGCGACACGACGGAGCTGAAGATCGAAGTGAAGTCGGAGCGGCGCGGAGGCATCGGGGTAAAGGGCTCTGTGCCTGGCAAGAATAATTTTGGAGACGGCGTGCGCCTTTTGGCAAGGAATGAAGTGACCGAGGTGTGCGAAGTCTGCGGCAAAGAAAGGCCTGCGTGGATTGATCTGGATGCCTATTACTCGGATGTGCCGGCTTTCTGGTGCAGGGAGTGCTTTGTGAAATCGCTGGAAGAGGAGGATCCGGATTTTGATCCCGAAGAGGATGATCTGGAAGATTTTATCCCGGATACCTTCCGCGAATTCTGCAATTCCCCGCGCATGGGTGTATGCGGCTATGAGGGAAGCAGCTACTATGGGGACGACTGAGGCTGCCTGAAAGAAAAGGGAAGGTTTTCCCGGGGAAAATCGTTAGTTCAGTAACGCACCTATAGGGCATTTCTTGCATTGACCCTATGCGTGTGCTACAATCCGCGCGGTTGCGATGAAAAGCATCGTTTCCGGAAGAAAGAAGGTGGAAGCCGTGTCACAGACCGGAAGAAGCGGACGCCGCGGGGCGTCACGCGAGCGGGACGAACAGGTCAGAGCGAGAAAGCGCAGGCGCAGGAGCCTGGTCTATTCGCTCATCACTCTCGCTGCGCTCCTTACCGTCCTGGTCATGGTCACCCCGAAGGAGCCCCAAAAGCGGGCTTACTATACTGCAGGCAGCGAGGATGGTCTGGTCCACACCTCGGGCGAGGCGGATAAGACCTATGAAGGGCTCGTGATCAGCGAGGTCATGGCGTCCAATCATACCTCCGTCCCGGATGAGACGGGCAACTACCCCGACTGGGTGGAGGTCTGGAACAGCTCCGACCACGAGATCCCTCTGGAGGGCGTTGGCCTTTCCGATGACGGCAACAGCATCCGCTTTCTCTTCCCCAAGATCCTTCTTCCGGCGGACGGAAGAGTGATCGTCTACTGCGACAAGACCAATCAGGCGGAGGCGGGAAGACCGCTGCATGCCAAGTTCAAGCTCTCCTCGGTGGGAGAGACGGTGTATCTCTTTGATCCCAAGGCCTTCCTCATCGATTCCGTATCGTACCGCATCGTTTCCAGCGACAGTGCCTGGGCACGCATGGAGGACGGAAGCTTTAGGGAAGTCAGCTACTATAGCCCCGGCTATCCCAACACAGAGGAAGGCTATCTTTCTTACAGAAACGATACGCTCGTGGTGGAAGGCAGCCTCATCATCAATGAGATCATGGCCAGCGCCAGGAGCGGCCTGGCGGATGAGGATGGGGAATTCTCCGACTGGGTGGAGCTGTACAATACCACCGACAGCACGATCAGCCTGGACAACTATGCCCTGAGCAACAAGGAGTCCAAGCCGCTCAAGTGGCGTTTCCCCCAGGGTGCCGTGGTGGCACCGCACAGCTACTATCTCGTCTTCTGTTCGGGCAAGGACAGGCGCGAGGATGTGACGGCGATCCCGCATGCGTCCTTCCGCATCTCCGGGGAGCATGACACCATCGTTCTCTCCGATGGGAACGGCCATCTGGTGGACAGGGTGAGCATCGATAATCTGCCCACAGACTGCAGCTATGCTCGCGAGAGCACGGGAAGCTTCACGGTCCATCAGTATGCAACGCCCGGGCGCGATAACGATGATATCGCCGGTGCGGACTATGATCTCAGGCAGCGCAACCGAACGGGCGTGTATATCACCGAGGTCATGGCATCCAACGATTCCACCGCGCTCTATCAGGACAGCCCCTATGTGGACTGGATTGAGCTGTACAATGCCGGTTCCGAGGCCGTAGACCTTTCAGGCTACGGCCTCTCGGACAGCATCAAGCGGCCGAGAAAATGGCAGTTTCCCCAAGGATGCACCATCGGCCCCGGAGAGTACAAGCTCATTTTGTGCGACGGGACGCAGGTGGCCTCCAGTCCCAATACGATCCAGCATACGAATTATCGTATTCTTCGTGCCGGCGGGGAGATCATCTGCCTGAGCGATCCCCAGGGCCGTATTCTCGACAAACTGGTCCTGCCGCTGATTCCGACCAATGTCTCTTATGGCCGAACGCTGGGCATGTCCGGGTTTTTTTATTATGATGTCCCAACGCCGGGCAAGGACAATGAGAGTACAGGCTTCCTCGGATACTGCGAAACGCCTGCCTTCAGCGAGGCACCCGGCCTCTACTACGCGCCGGTTTCTGTGAAGCTGACGGTTCCCGAGGGGACGACGGTCTACTATACTACCGACGGCTCTATTCCCACCGTCAATTCCAAGCTCTATCGCGGCGAATCCTTTGATCTATCCTTTACCTCCGTCATCCGGGCACGCGCCTTCTCCGACCGGGAGAGCGTCTACCATCCGTCGGAGATTCTGACGGGCACCTTCTTTATCAACGCCTATCATACCCTGCCCATCGTGTCGGTAGTCACCGATCCGGATGAATTGTGGAATCCGAATACCGGCATGCTTGTTACCGGCGAGGGTGTGGTCAAGGAACCGGGTGTGTTGCCCTTTAAGGGCACGGTCTACCGGGAGTACGGAAAGATTCCCAGGCCTGTGCATGTGGAGTACTATTCCTTGGATGGCGAGACCATCCTCAATCAGGACGCACAGTTCTCCCTCATGGGCGATTTCTCCCTGGATATGCCGCAGAAGTCGATGAAGTTCCGCTCCAAATCCCTCTACGGCAGCAAGTATTTCGATGCCGCCCTCTTTGACGACAGACCCTATACCGAGTACAAGTCGTTCGTCCTTCGAAACTCGGGCAACGACAGCATGTGGACGCGCCTTTTGGACGGCTTTGAGTCCAGACTCTTGGACTTCTACGGAACGAGCGTGATCCAACCGGCATGGAATCCGGTCGTGGTCTATCTCAACGGCACCTACTGGGGCCATATGAACATGCGCGAGCGTGTCGACCGCTTCTTTGTCGCTCAGTTTGAAGGGCTGGACATGCGCGAGGCGAGCCAGATGACCATTCTGGAGGCCTCCGGCTCCCTCAAGTACGGTACGACGCAGGATCGGCGCGACTACCGGACCATGATCAACAATATCAAGGCGGGGGACCCCAACAAGAACCCCTCGGACCTGCAGTATATCCTGGACAATGTGGATGTGGACAACTACTTTGAGTACATTGCCCTGGAAATGTTTGTGGGCAACTCCGACATCGGCAACATCCGCTTTTACCGCCTCAAGCAGGAGGGAAGCAAGTGGAAGTGGATCTGGTACGACGCCGACTACGGCCTCTACAATTCCTCCTTCAACAGCCCCTGGTCCTACACCAAAGCGACCGGCATGGGCCAGAAATCGATCGATAACACGATTCTCCTCAAGCTCCTCACCGTGCCCGAATACAAGGATAAGTTCCTTCTCAAGTTCGGGGATATCTTTAAGACGTTTACCACGGAGAACATGTTGGAGGTCCTGCATCCCCTGGTGGAGCTCATCACGCCGGAAATGCAGCTGCACTGGGCCAGATGGGGCGAGTACAATGACCCCTATGTGATTTCCGAGGTCCCCACCACGGGCGACGGTGCCTATCGCTACTGGGAGAAGCGCATTCAGCGCCTGGAGAATACGCTCAAGAAGCGCCCCAACCTTCTGTGGGGCTATGCGCAGGAGGCTTTCTCGCTCAGCGACGAAGAGATGATTCACTACTTCGGAGAGCGTCCGCCCATCCCGGAGGACGCGGTGTAATACGGGATGAACCATTATTTATTCAGGAGGTCACCTATGTTTCTTTCCACTGCCATGGCAGATTCCATCTCCGTCAAGAGCCTGGTCAAGGCCGATTCCAGTCTGTCACAGTATTTTTCCGAGCAGTTTGCGGCCCTGACCCCGGCCAAGGTGGTCATCGCCCTGCTCATGGGACTGCTGGTGGGATGCATTGTCGCATTCACCTATAAGAAGTGCTATCGCGGCGTGCTCTACAGCCCGAACTTTTCTCTGACCCTGATTATGCTCACCCTCATTACTACTCCTGTGGTCATGTGCATTAAGAGCGATATCTCCCTGTCCATGGGCATGGTCGGCGCGCTCTCCATCGTGCGTTTCCGCACCGCGGTCAAGGAGCCGCTGGATACGGCCTATATGTTCTGGGCGCTGACGATGGGCATTCTCCTCGGCGCGGAGCTCTATGTAGTGGCCATGGCCGTGGTGCTTGGGATTGCGGTTATCCTCTTTGTGCTCTCCTTTGTGAAGTTCAACAGCCCCAACAACTATCTCCTCGTCGTGCACTACGACGAGAGCGCAGAGTTTGATATCGAGAACCTGCTCAAGCAGACCATCAAGACCCGCCGCCTTCGCTCCAAGACCGTGACGCGCACCGGT
>JAFUZB010000303.1 GCA_017476845.1 Clostridia bacterium | reverse complement strand
GAAGCGTTTTTCCTAAAGAAAAAGATGATGACAGGCACCGTTACCAGCGCGCCTAATTCAACTGCCCAGAAAATAGAGGGTTTGCCGTCCATAAAGAAGAAAGCATTGAAATCCATACCGGCATATCCGCCGAGCATGATGCTTGTGGTATCTCCTACAAGTGTGGCTGCACCCTGAAGATTCGATGAAACAGAAATACATATGAGGAGCATGACAGGGGACATCTGCAGTCTCTCTGCAATGGCCAGACCAATGGGAGCCAACATGAGCACAGTGGCTACATTATCGATAAACGCAGAAACAAATCCCGAAAACAGAGAAAGAAAGACAGCCGCCCACATGACATTAGGCGTCAACCTCAGCAGGCTGTCCGCCATGCGATTGGGCATCTTGGATGCAATGAACAGGCTGACTGTTCCCATCGTACCACATAGCATCATCAGCACATTCCAGTCGATACTCCCGATGATAGCGCCAGATGGTTCGATACCGAGCACAATGAAGATGACTGCGGTGCCAAGTGCGATATATGGGCGATATTTACTGAACGCAATCATCGCAATATACATCAGGATAAAGAGGGCCAGAGCAACTGTTTTCATGGAAACGCCTCCAAAAAAAGCAAGACTTCACCGCATATACGGTCAAGTCTTGCTCTGAAATCAAATCTTCATCCTGTATCCGGGCATGTGCCGTGATGACGAATACAGGAACACCACTTGCGTGATGTGAACTACTCCCTTAACACTGCCAAGTATAGCGCATCCTCCAGGGTTTGTGAAGACAAAGTTATCGCATTTTGGGCAGAACATGTTCAGTGAAATCCATAATGCCACTGTCTTCACCAACCGAGGAGTAGGCCAGTCCAAACTTGCCGTTATCCAACGGACCTCCAGCAACAACTTCAAATTTGTAAGGTTTGCCATTCTTCATTTTCACAGAATATCCCTGTTGGCTCACATGACATTTGAATGCAGATGCAGCTATTTCCAGACTCGTTTTTCCATCTGCACTGGTCATGGGAACCGTCCAATCCATCTGAATAGGATTTTCGTCCCACAGATGAAGATACAGTTTCAATGGGCGTCTGGCAAGGTGACGCTCCTCATCTCGAATGATTCTCAGACAGATATCTGCTACCGCCATATGCGCTCCATGCCCATATTCACCGCCGAGATCCTGTGTAAGAACGATATTCGGATTCACCGCATCCAGAAGCTGTGCAACAACATCCAGCGCATGATCCACACCGTCCCATTGATTATAGGCAGTAGACATCTTGACTGAAGCACTTTTGTCGATCAGCCCGACAAGATACGGGTACTCATGCACACCGGCTGTCCATAGCCCGTTGAGCAGCTCATGATAGCGTGTGGCATCCTTACATGTCATATAGGCTACTGCCACATGCAATCCACGTTCCATGCTGTAGAAAGGGATAGCTCCGCCGAAGAATAGATATTCATCATCCGGATGCGCGACCAGAATCAGGATATCCGCATCTTCACAGGGCGGTTCCCACGCCTGGACCCAGGAGGGAGTTGTGCCGCCTGTCAGAAGATTGACTTCACACAGGGCGATTGTGCCGGCATCATCGGTGGAGGAGAGACGGATCGAGGTTGTTTCAGGAATCGCCAAGTATTCATGCAGATAGATACCTTGATTTACGGTATCATAGACTGCAAATGTACCGAGTGCATCATCCCAGACTTCCAGGGAGACCGGACTGGTATGATCCGCCCAGATCATGTAGATCCCCTCAATGGTCTTTCCCTGCGGTGATGCGATCTCAATCCAACACGGTTTTCCTTTCCGCCCTTCGTAATGCATCTTTGTTTTTTCATCTGTGAGACGGAAGAGCGTATCTTTGTAGTTTGACGTAAAAAGGCAATCGTTGGTGATATCCTCTGCTTCTGATTCGGCCATGCCGTGGGTGCACAGCATGAGCACACTTAGCAGCAAGAGGAAAGAAAGCAACATCTTATGTCTTGCCATGATCTCATCTCCTCAATCATTCTTGGGGTCCTGCCAGGTACCGGTCTGAAGGTTCAGACCAGTGTCCTTCCATTCGCGCACATAATAATCCGTCCGCCATTTGAAAGCTCCGGTCTGGCTGTACTCATTACACCCTGCGCCGAAAACTTCACCGTCTACCGAAACAAAATAGCTTTGCAGACTTCCGACATCAAAGAGCGTGACGCCATTCTCCGGACAGGCTGCCTGAGGCAAAGCTTTCGATTTGGTCAGCCCGTTTCCTACCTGTCCGTGGTATACACTGCCCCACTGCCAAAGGGCACCCTCCTGCGTGATGACTCCAACATGCGCATTGTAAGCCTGGATTTTCGCAATCTTTACTTTATCCGGCAATGCAACAGGAACTGGGGTGCTGGTCATTTTCCCTATGTTGGGATTTCCTAATTGATAGTAGTCGTTTCTTCCCCAGGCATAGAGCTTTCCATCATAGTCGAGTCCGTATGCTGTATCTCCGCCGCATGCGATGACAGAAAACTGGCCTGAGAACGAGAGAATTTCCGGACGCAGGAGATTCCTTGCATTTCCAGTGTTTCCTAACTGTCCGTATTCGTTGTCGCCCCAGCCGTAGATCACGTTTTCTCGGTCCATAGCCATACAGTACTTGCCCCCACATTGAATCGACACAATGTCAGAGAGCGCTAATTTCTCGGGCGTATGACGGTTCTTTTTATCCCCAAGTCCCAATTGCCCATTACTGTTTCGTCCCCACGCATACACATTACCTTCAGCATCTAAGGCAAGACATTGACCGAAACCGCTGGCAATCTGGACGATATCGTTCAGTTCCGGGATCTGTACAGGAGTTTTTACAACAGACACCTGCTGGGGCTGTGCCTGCTGACCATAATTGTTGCCGCCACAGGAATACACAGTTCCATCTGCCATAAGAAAAAGCGTAGCAACATTCCCACAGGCAATATCCGCGATTTCTTTTCCATCAAGCGTCACAGCAGCCGGAGAGGGCACTCTTACACGTAGCGTTGTTCCATTCCCCAATTGCCCACGTGCATTGTCCCCCCATCCCCAGATGGAACCGTCTGAAGCTCTGGCTAAGCCAAAGCTTCCACCGGCCTGAATCAGAGGCGGAACCGTAGGCGCTGTACTCCGGACTGTGATCAAAGTTTCTGCACAACTATGGGCTGTCAAAAGCAGGAGCGCCAGAAGCAAAGCAAGTCCAAAACTGCGAATGTGACTCACCTCCATAGACGAATTATAACATCTCCAAGCGGATTGTAAATTCGAGCCTTTTCCGTGAACACTTGACGTCATATGAAAATCTAAGTGCAGGTTTCGAAAGTCCAAACTGGAAATTAGTCTTTCACCGTGATTCTGGATATTAGTCTTGCAACTTCCTATAGGCATGGTATTATGGTAAACAAAAAGAGGGATACCGGCCTACAAGT
>JAFUZB010000302.1 GCA_017476845.1 Clostridia bacterium | reverse complement strand
GCTGCACCGGCATCTGTTCATCCTCGCCTGTCAGATGATCGACGCCCACCGAGAAGAGGCGCACCGGACGGTTCTCGGGCCAGCTGGCGGCGAGAATCGCGCAGGCCTCCCGGTAAATCCGGTCGGTGGAGGAGGTGGGCAGGGAGAGGGTGCGCTGGCGCGAGATGACCTTGAGGTCGCTGTCCTTGATCTGCACCTGCACCGTGCGGCACTTGAGGCCGTGCGCGCGCAATCGGGTGCCGACCGACTCGGAGAGGGCAAGCAGGGCCTTCTCGCACTCGGCCTGTCCCACCAGGTCGCGCGGATAGGTGCGGGAATTGGAGATGGAGCGGGCCTCGTCCGTGTCCCCGTAGACGCGCACGGGACTTTCGTCCGCGCCTCGGGCGGCGCGGGAGAGGGAGAGGCCAGATTTTCCGAGCATGCGAAAGAGCGCATCCGGGGAGGCAGCGGCGAGGTGACCGATTGTCGTGATCCCGTTTCTCTTCAGCACCTGGGCCGCGGAGGCCCCGACGTAAAGCATGTTTTCAATGGGCTGTGGATACAGGATCTCTTCGGCATTCTCCCGGGAGATCACGGTGGTGGCATCCGGCTTTTTGTAATCGCTGCCCATCTTGGCCCAGGTCTTGTTGAAGGAGACGCCCGCGGAGATGGTGATCCCGATCTCTTCTCGTATGCGCTTTCGCAGAGTGTCCGCGATCTCTTTTCCACTCCCAAAGAGGGCGCGGGAGCCGGTCACGTCAAGGAAGCTCTCGTCCACGGAAAAGGGTTCGACCTGATCGGTATAGTCCAGGTAGATGCGGTTGATCCGCTCGCTGAAGGCCACATAGCGGTCGTGGTGGGGCGGGAGCAGGACAAGGCCCGGACATTTCTGCCGGGCCTGCCAGACCGTTTCCGCAGTCTTGACGCCAAAGCGCTTGGCGATCATGTTCTTGGCCAGGATGATGCCGTGGCGCGACTCCGTATCGCCGGCGACGGCCACGGGCTTGTCGTGCAGTTCAGGGTGTGAGAGGAGTTCCACGGAGGCAAAGAAGTTGTTGCAGTCGCAGTGGAGAATGACGCGCGAAGAAGCCCTTTCAGGAGCCTTATCAGTAGCCATAGATCTCATCCCCGCGCATGTCGATGAGGCGATCTGCCTCGGCCTCCGCTTCCTCCTCCTGCTCGCGCACGAAGTTCTTGAGGATGTTCTCGGGGGAGAAGCGCGGATCAAAGGCGAGGTCGCGCAGACGCTCCCTGGAGACGACCGTGTTGGTTCCCAGACAGTCCTGGCAGCGGTAGCCGCAGTCCGGGCAGACGCAGCCGAGGACGGAGCTATCGGCCTGGACCATATAGGTGCCGCATTCCTTACATGAGCAGCGCATGGTATCCCTCCATCGTATGTCCTGCCCCTTGGGCAGGGAGGCGGAAAAGCGCCCCGGAGCCGGGGCGCAGCGGATTCAGGGACGGGTGACCTTTCCGCCAAGGTCGGAGACGACCGCGCAGGCAAGGTCTACGGCGCGGGCGACATCGCCCGTGCCCGTGGAACGTACATAGAGGTTGGTAGGCTCCAGGCGCTCGGAGAGCACATCGTGCAGGGCATCGGCGTTGCCGCCGTAGTAGTCGGGGAGGTTGAGGAGCCGCTTGAGGGCTGCGTGGAATTCCCCGGGGGTTTTGTAGAGATCAGCGTCCAGAAAGAGGGTCATAGGTGCCTCCTCAATTGCAGGTGACAGAGCCGTCAGCGGAATCCAAGGTGACGACGGCACCGGAGTTCAGAATGTGGGTGGCGTGGCTTGCGCCGATGAGTACGGGGATGTCCAGGGAGATGCCGGCGATGACGCCCTGGCTCTCGGGATCCGGATCCTCCAGGATGAGACCGGAGGCCTTGCGCACCAGCGGCAGCAGCTGCTTGGTGACCTTCTCGCACACCAGGATGGAGCCGGGACGGAATTCCTCCAGCGCGCGGATGGGATCGTGGAGCACATAGAGGGCTGCGGTCGTTTTGCCGTGCACGGCGGCCGTCGCGCGAAGGAGCGAATGGCCGACCACATGAACCTTCATCATGTTGGTGGTGCCGGAGATGCCAAGGGGCACACCGGCGGTGATGACCACTAACTCGCCGTCATGGATGACGCCCGCATGGACGCCGGCCTCCACGGAGTGCTCGAAGAGATCGTCGGTGTTGGATTCCTCGTTGATGAGCACCGGGATGACGCCCCAGGAAAGGTTCAGCTGATGGAAGACCTGTTCGTCGGTCGTGCAGCCGATGATGGGGCAGTCCGGGCGATAGCGGGAGATCATGCGGGTTGTTCCGCCGGACTTGGTGACGGAGATGATCGCGCTCGCCTTGAGATCGTGGGCGGAGGTGACGGTGGCGTGGGAGATGGCCGCGGTGATGTCGTAGCGGTTATTGTAGGCCTGGGTCGCAAACTGGTGGACATAGTCGATGTCCGCCTCGGTCTTCATGGCGATGCGCACCATGGTCTGGACCGATTCGACAGGATACATGCCCGCGGCCGTTTCGCCCGAGAGCATGATCGCGCTCGTTCCCTGATAGATCGCGTTGGCGACGTCGGTCGCCTCCGCGCGGGTGGGGCGCGGGTTCTTCATCATGGAGTCGAGCATCTGCGTTGCGGTGATGACCGGCTTTCCGGAGGCGACGCACTCGTGGATGATGTGCTTTTGCAGGGCCGGGACCTCCTCCAGGGGGATCTCAACGCCCATGTCGCCGCGCGCGACCATGATGCCGTCCGCGGTGCGCAGGATTTCTTCCAGGTTCTGGATGCCCTCCATGTTCTCGATCTTGGCGATGATGCGGATGGAGGTGCACTCCTTCTCGGCGAGTATGCGGCGGATGGCGAGAATATCGTCGGCCGAGCGGGTGAAGGAGGCGGCGATGAAGTCAAAGCCGTTCTCGATGCCAAAGAGGATGTCCGCGCGGTCCTTCTCGGAGATGAAGGGCATGGACAGGTGGGCACCGGGTACATTGATGCCCTTGTGGTTGGAGACGGCACCCCCGTTTAACACCTTGCAGACGATCTCGGTCTCACCGACCTCCTCCACGCGCATGCCGACGAGGCCATCGTCAATGAGGATGGAATCGCCGACCTTGACGTCCTTGGGGAGGTTCTTGTAGGTGATGGAGCAGCCTTCCTTGGTGCCGAGCTTCTCGATAGTTGAGAGGGTAAAGTACTGACCGTTCTCCAGGAGCACCTTGCCCCCTTCAAAGTCGCCGGTGCGGATCTCCGGACCCTTGGTGTCGAGCATGGTGGCGACAGGAAGGCCGAGCTGGGCGCGCAGCCGCTTGACCTCGTTTAAGCGTACCAGATGCTCCTCATGGTTGGAGTGACTGAAATTGAAGCGTGCGACATCCATGCCCGCACGCATGAGCGGCTCCAATAGGTTTTCGTCAAAGAGCCTGGGACCCATGGTACATACGATCTTTGTGCGCCTGCGCATACGTTCACCTTCCATAAAACAGATAAAGGGGCTCGCTATATCGTGTCCCGGGGGACACTTCTTTCCTTCTTGCAAGGCTATGATACACCATTTGCGGCGTTCTGTAAAATGTGCAGCGGGCGCTTTAGGGCCCGGTTGACAGAAGGAGGGCAAAGGCCTAAGCTACGCCTGAAACAAGGAAGAGACAGACAAAAGGAGGCGCGGGAGATGGGGAACATCACGGTGTGGCAGACACGCTTTCCCGGACAGATGCCGACGCTCAAGTCCCTGGTGGAGGAGACGGTTTCCGCAAGGGAGATGGCGCACGGCGTGCGCCGGGGGAGAACCCTCGTCATGGTGCCCGCCTCCTTTACGCACCAGGTGGAGATGGAGCTCCTCAAGGTCTTTGGGGGACTGCTGAATATCAATGTCGTGTCTCCCCAGCAGATGGTGCGGCGCGTGCGCGAGTTTGCGGGGAACGGGGGCCTGGAGGCGCTCAATGAGCGCGGCAAATGCATGGCCATCAGCGAGGCCCTCATCCGCCTGGGCGACGAGAGGCGCCTCCACTTCTATGACCGTGTGGCCAGGCAGAACGGCTTTACGCAGAAGCTCTCGGAGTTCCTCTCCGAGGCCGCAAGCGCAGGCTATACGCCGGAAAAGCTCACGGAGATGAGCGGGGAGGCCGGGATGCTCAGCCGCTCCTCCGAGGCCAAGTATACGGATCTTTCCGCGATCTGGGCAACCTATGACAGCCTCATCTCCGGACGCTTTCTGGATGAAAACGGTCAGTGGATGGCGACTTGTGAGCGACTTAAGGTCAGCCGGATCATGGAGCAAACCGACCTTGTCATCGCCTGCTTTGATGCCCTCTCCCGGGATATCTGCCTGTTTGCGGCCAAGGCGGCCCAGTGCGCGCGGAGCGTACAGATTGTGCTCGTCATGGACGACCAGGCAAGTGACAGCCATCTTTTCCTCGCAGCGCGCCAGTCGCTCTTGACGCTCATCGACGAGGCCCGGGAGGCGGGTGCAAAGGTGGAGATGCGTCGCAGCGAAAAGACGCAGAAGAGGACGGAAGCCCTTTCGTGGCTCGAGCGCAATCTGTTTGCCAGGGTGCGCGAAACGCCTATGCCGCCCCTTTCCGGCATCTCGCTGCACCATGCGCGCACCACCTACAGCGAGGCCCTCTTTGTCGCCCAGACGCTCAAGTCCTGGCACGATAGCGGCATCCCCTGGGAGGAGATGGCCGTGATGCCCATGGATGCATCCGACTTTTCCTCCATGCTGCCCGTGACGCTGCAGACGGCTGAGATCCCCTTCTATATCAAGCGCGAGGATTCCGCCATGCGGCACGGCTTTTCCCGCATGGTGCTCTCCTCCGTGCGTGCCGCGTGTCTTGGCTGGCAGCAGGCCGATATGCTGGGGATCATCAAGTCCGGGTTTGTGGGCCTTGGGGAAGAGGACGCGATGCGCCTGGAGAACTTCGTGCTCTCCAGGGGCATTCACCGCCAGAAGTGGCTCAAGCCGTTTGCGGCGAGAAAGGAGTCCGAAAAGGCGGAGGTCCAGGCCTTTGAGGAGATGCGAGTGTCCCTCATGGAGCCCCTGCAGGCACTGCGCTCCGTGCTCGCCTCCAGGCGTGCGGGCGCCGCGAAGATCTGCGAGGCGATCTATGCCTATGTCATGGATGTCGGGGCCTATGATGCCCTGCGCGAGCGCGAGAAAGTGCTCATGGACCAGGGGCTTGCCGCCGAGCAGGATACCAACCGCCAGATCTTTTCGACCTTCCTGGATGTGTTAGACCAGATGGTGTCCCTGATTGGGGAAAAGCATATCCGCATGGACGACCTGCCGCGCATCCTGGAGGCTGCGTTCAAGGGATCCCCGATCCGCCTGGTACCGCCCCTTTTGCACTCGGTGACCATCGAGGCGCCGGGCCTGATCGCAGGCGGTGACTACCGCGCGGTGATTCTCATGGGGATGCAGGAGCGGGAGTCCTCGCCTGCATCCAACCTGATCTCCGAGCGCGAGCGCGCGGCGCTTGCCAGCTACATTCGCCATCCCTTCGGCGAGACGGAGCAGGAAAAGCAGGCGGCCAGGCAGGAGATGGTGTATGACGCTATTGCCCTGCCCACAGAGTTCCTGGTTGTCACCAGCGCCGCGACGGGTTCCGACGGCTACCTCATGCGCCCATCCGCCCTCTTTCTTGAACTCCAGGCGATGGTGGAAAAGGACCATCCCGAGCAGGTGACGGGTGGTCTTGGGGAGAAGATCCGCTTTCCGCTCTCTCCCGAGCTTGCTCTGGAGGAGGTCGCCCTCCGCCTTCGCGAGGCGGAGGACAGTGAAGGGGAGAACGAGGAAGCCCGCCTTCGCCAGGCCGGGATGGACGACATCTGGATGCAAATGCTCTTTAGGCTCTGGCATGATCCGGTATGGCACGACAGGACGCGGCGGGTGATCGGCGGCCTCACCGCGAAAAATGAGGCCCGGCCCCTCACCGAGCGGCAGGCACACATTCTCTTCCAGGACGATGTGATCTCCATCACACGCCTGGAGCGCTTTGCCGCCTGCCCCTACGGCCATTTTGTCGACTATGGCCTGCGCCCGATGGACCGCGACGCCTACGCCTTTGAGGCGGATGTGCGCGGCACCTTCTACCACGATGTGCTGGAGCAGTATGTGCCCCGGGCCATGCGGGACGTTCGGTGGCCGCATCTTCCGGAAAATGAAGTGCGGGAGATGCTGGATCACATCCTCACCCCCATCCGCAAGGAATGGGAGGAGGGCCCTCTAGGCGAGGACCGGGTGTCCCGCTTTATGGCCGAGGAGTATGAGCGCAATGTGCGCGCGGCGGCATGGTCGATCACGGGCGATGCCCAGATGACACCCTTCAAGGTCCTGGGCGTGGAGACAGAGTTCGGCGTGCCCGACGGGAAGCACCTGGTGCTCCCGCCCCTCATGCTTCAGCTCCCTGACGGGATGCAGATCGCGCTCAGGGGGAAGATCGACCGGCTGGACACGCTGGAGCTGGTTGACGCTGCAGGACAGAAGTATGTGCGCGTGGTGGACTACAAGAGCTCCGCGCACGATCTGGACAGCGCGGGGATGGCCTACGGACTGGAACTGCAGCTGCCGCTCTATCTGCAGGCCGCGGTATCGGGCATCCCCGGGGCGATCCCGGCAGGGGCCCTCTACCAGGTGGTCAAAGACCCCGCGGTGGAGGTCAAAACGGATGCGCCGGAGGATATATTGGCGGCCAAGGCCAAGAAGACCGAGCTCAACGGCCTTGTCCTGGATACGCCCGAGATCCGGGAGGCCATGGGCAGCCATGTGCATATCCCGTCGCGCAAGTCCACCGGGAGCACGGTCAATATGGTGGATGCGGGCCAGATGCAGCATTACCTGAACCAGGCCGTGGACAGGGCGACCGCGCTTGCCGGGGAAATCCGAAAAGGCAACATCGGGATCCGTCCGGTGACGGCGAGCGACAGAAGCCCCTGCGAATTCTGCGCCTCCAGGGCGATCTGCGGCCTGGACCGGCGGCTCCCCGGCGGGAAGGTGACCGACGTGCGCGAGCTCATCGTAACGGAGAGTCCGTGAGGGCCCGGTTACAAAAAAACCGAAAATCACCGAAAGAACATTGTCAGAATTGACAACTTTAAAGGGCTTTGCTATCATGCGCGCAAACGCATGGAAGCGGAGAGTAGGTTTTCCTGCGGCCTTCAAGAGACATGCCGGGCGGTGCGAGGCATGAGGCGGGGAGGACGGAAGATCACCGTGGAGCGGCCCGGGTGAAGGAAAAGTAAGCCGGGACGGGCAGGCCCGTGACAGCAGACAAGTGCACGCCATGGGCGTGAAGAAGAGTGGTAACGCGGAAGCGGCGTTGATGCGGCCTTTCGTCTCCTCAAGTGGCAGATCCGCCCGGGAGGCGGAGGGCCATACTTTATATGAATGCCCCAGACATTCTGTGTCTGATGCAGATACATCCAAGATTCCATTTACCGTATTCGAAGGGGAGTAGTAAAAATGCAGAAGATCTATTATCAGCAGGACTGTGATCTGTCCAAGCTCAGCGGAAAGACCGTATCCATCATCGGCTACGGCTCCCAGGGCCATGCCCACGCGCTGAACCTGCGCGATTCCGGTGTGGACGTTGTCGTCGGCCTCTATGAGGGCTCCAAGAGCTGGGCCAAGGCCGAAGCCGCAGGGCTCAAGGTCATGACCGCCGCCGATGCCGCCAAGGCCGGCGATGTCATCATGATCCTCATCAACGACGAGAAGCAGGCTAAGCTGTACAAGGAATCCATCGAGCCCAACCTCACCGAGGGCAAGACCCTGGCCTTCGCGCACGGCTTCAACATTCACTTCGGCTGCATCAAGCCGCCCAAGAATGTCAACGTCATCATGATCGCCCCCAAGGGCCCCGGCCACACCGTGCGCAGCGAGTACCAGGTGGGCAAGGGCGTGCCCTGCCTGATCGCCGTGGAGCAGGACGCTACCGGCGATGCGCTTGAGATCGGCCTGGCCTATGCCCTGGGCATCGGCGGTGCCCGCGCGGGCGTCCTGGAGACAACCTTCCGCACCGAGACCGAGACGGACCTGTTCGGTGAGCAGGCTGTGCTTTGCGGCGGCGTCTGCGCCCTCATGCAGGCAGGCTTTGACACCCTGGTGGAAGCCGGCTACGATCCCCGCAATGCCTACTTTGAGTGCATCCATGAGATGAAGCTCATCGTGGACCTGATCTATCAGTCCGGTTTCGAGGGCATGCGCTACTCCATCTCCAACACCGCAGAATACGGCGACTATACCACCGGCCCGAAGATCATCACCGACGAGACCCGCGCCACGATGAAGAAGGTCCTCAAGGACATTCAGGACGGCACCTTCGCCAAGGACTTCCTGCTGGATATGTCCGAGAGCGGCTCCCAGGTGCACTTCAACGCCATGCGCCGCAGGGCTGCCGAGCATCCCTCCGAGAAGGTCGGCAAGGAAATCCGTCAGCTCTATTCCTGGAGCGACGAGGACAAGCTCATCAACAACTGATGCATCACGTACTGCCCGGGGTTTCCCGGGCAGTACTGCGTAAAGGATGAAAGGAAGGGGAAAGCCATGGGTACAGAGGCGCTGACCCTGGACAGGGTCTACCGCGCAAGCTATGCGCTTCGCGGGGTGGCAAGGAAAACCGACGTGATCCCGGCACCGAAGCTGCGTCCCGGGCTCGATCTGCAGCTGAAGACGGAGAATCTGCAGATCACGGGTTCATTCAAGGTGCGCGGTGCCTATTTTAAGATGGCACAGCTCTCCGATGAGGAGAAGGCGCGCGGCGTCATTGCCTGCTCGGCGGGCAATCATGCCCAGGGGGTCGCGCTTGCGGCACAGAAAAACGGTATCCCTGCCGTCATCTGCCTGCCTGACTCTGCGCCGATCTCCAAGGTGGAGGCCACGCGCAGCTACGGCGCCGAGATCTGCCTGGTGGAGGGCGTCTACGACGATGCCTACCAGAAGGCACTCTCCCTTCGTGATGAGAAGGGCTACACCTTCATCCATCCCTTCGATGACCCGGATGTCATCGCGGGCCAGGGCACGATTGCCCTGGAGCTGGCCGAGCAGGTGCCGGACATGGATGTGGTGCTCGTCCCGGTGGGCGGAGGCGGCCTCATCTCCGGCATCGCCTACACGATCAAGTCCCTGAACCCGCGCGTGCAGGTGATCGGTGTCCAGGCCTCCGGTGCGCCCTCCATGCTCACCTCCGTCCATGACGGACAGATCGAGACCCTGCCCTCGGTATTCACCATTGCCGACGGCATTGCGGTCAAGCGGCCCGGGGATATCACCTACGATGTGGTCTCCCGCTATGTCGACGAGATTGTGACGGTCACCGACGACGAGATTTCCGCGGCTATCCTCGCGCTCATGGAGCAGCATAAGCTCGTCACCGAGGGCGCTGGCGCGGTGAGCGTCGCGGCCGCGATGTTTGACAAGGTGGACCTTGCGGGCAAGAAGGCCGTGTGCCTTCTCTCCGGCGGGAACATTGACGTGACGATCCTCTCGCGCGTCATCACCCGCGGCCTTATCATGTCGGGACGCTCCTGCCAGATGACCATTGAGCTCGTCGATAAGCCCGGCCAACTTTTGACCGTCTCCCGGATCATCGCCGAGCAGGGCGGCAACGTGACCAGCGTCCATCATGAGCACGCCAATGCCGGATCGGACGTCAACGGCTGTTACCTGCGCGTGACCATGGAGACCAAGAACCACGCACATATTCAGGCGATCCACAATGCCCTGCAGGCGGCGGGACTTAGGATCGTCGACGAACGCTGAGAAAGGAAGCGCTACCTATGATCCGTACGATTTCCACCCCCAAGGCACCCGCTGCCATCGGCCCGTATTCCCAGGCCAAGGCGGTCTCCGGGTTCGTGTTTACCTCCGGTCAGATCCCGCTGGATCCCGCGACCGGCACCCTCGTAGGCGAGGAAATCCGTGCGCAGACCGAGCAGGTCATGAAGAACCTGCAGGCGGTTTTGTGCGAGGCCGGATGTGATTTTGACAGCGTGGTCAAGACGACCTGCTTCCTTGCGGATATCGCCGACTTTGCGGCCTTCAACGAGGTGTACGCGAAGTACATCACCTCCGCCCCTGCCCGCAGCTGCTTTGCGGTGAAGGCCCTGCCCAAGGGCGCACTCGTGGAAGTCGAGTGCATTGCGGCACTGGAGAAATAAGGGAAGGAAGCGAGGACAAGCGGATGGATGAGAGGATTCCGGAATACCTGCGTGTGCGCCTGGATGCGGTCTACGGAGTGAAAGCACAGGACATCGAGGCGGGCTTTCGCGCAAATCGGCCTGTGACGCTCAGGGTTAACCGCCTTGCGGCAACGACCGAGGAGGTCCTGCAGGCGCTTTCGGAGGAAGGCGTGAAGGCCGAGCGGGTGGACTGGTACGAGGACGCCCTGGTGCTGCCCGAAATATCGGAGGCGCAGGTCGAGAAACTGCCGGTCTATAGCGAGGGCAAGATCTATCTTCAGTCGCTCTCCTCCATGATTCCGCCGCTGCTGTTGGAAGCCAAGGCCGGGGAGAGTATTCTGGACATGGCGGCCGCACCGGGCGGGAAGACAACGCAGATCGCCTCCCTCACGGGAGATATGGCCTATCTCACCGCCTGCGAGCGGGACGGCATCCGCCTGGAGCGCCTCAAGTACAACCTGAAGAGCCAGCATGTGAAAAGCGTCACGGTTATGAAGACGGACGCAAGGCAGCTCGACGACTTTTTCCGCTTTGACCGCATTCTCCTGGATGCTCCCTGTACGGGCAGCGGGACGATCGATTTGCGCGAAGGTGCAGCCCCCAGGCGGATGACAGCGGACTGGGTGAAAAAGACGGTGAAGACGCAGAAAGCCCTCGTGGATAAGGCAGTCAAGCTCCTCAAAAGCGGGGGAACGCTTGTCTATTCCACCTGCTCGGTCCTCCCCGAGGAAAACGAGGAGGTCGTGGCCCATGCCGTCTCCCGCGGTCTTACGGTACAGCCCATCTCGGAAAAGTGGACAGCGCACTTTCCGTGCCTTGCGGAAAATGCAGGCACCTGTACCCTGTGCCCGGATGCACGCTTTGAGGGCTTCTTCATCTCTGTGCTCCGAAAGTAAACGGGCAACGAAAAAATGCACGCCGCGGCGTGCATTTTTCATTGCTCTTTACACGTGAAGGACTGCGCCCTGCTCGCGCACATAGCCGACAGGGTCGATGAAACTGAAGCGCGTGCGCGCAAAGGCGGCGCGGCTGAAGGTGACATCCAGGACCTCGGATTCCTTGGCGGAGGCAGTGACATGCACGGAGGTGACCGGTAGCACCGCAAAGATGTCACGCGCACAGCGCAGCGCAATGCCGCACAGGTATTCCGCGTACTGGGCATCATTGAGCGCCGCGTCCTCCGGGAAGGCGGCGAAGGTGACCTGGACCTCATCGGCGGAGAGGGCACGCACCCGGATGCGGTGGGCATAGGGCTTCATGTCGTCCAACGGGCGGACCTCCTGAAGCACGGAGGCATAGGCGGGAAGGGAGCCTGCGAGCACCTCGCCTGCGATGCCGGAGAGGAACTGGCCTCTCTTGCTGGCGGGATCGATCCCGGGAAGGGTACGGCCCGAAATGATATCGGTCCAATCAATGCTCTCGTCGGCCGTCTTGTAGATCATATCAAAGGACGGAAGGCGATCAGTCTTTTGGGAAGCGGGGAGGGAAACGGGCTTTGTGCTATCTGCCTGCGTCTTTTTCTCGGCGGCCTCCTGCAGCTTTTCCATGCTCCACAGATCGCCTACGATCTCATAGAGGCCATCGAGGGGATTGGTGTATTTCTTGTCTTCCATATCGTTCCTCCTCTCAGTCTGCATGGCACACGATCGCGGCGGGATTGCTTGCCGTCAGGAAGTGATCGATAGTGATGGTGCGATCGGTGAGGATCTCGTTTTCAAACAGCCACCGGGAGAGCGGGTTGATGAGCAGGCTCTCGACCTGGTTTCCGATGCCGCGGCCGCCGTTGGAGAGGTCGGCAAGCGCCGCGTCGTGCAGCTCGCGATAGGCCTCCTCGGGGATGAGGATGCGCAGCTGCTTTTGCTCCTCCATGCGGCGGACGATCTTATCGACCTGGGCGCGCAAAATGGCTTCACCGGCCTCGTTGCGGATGTAGTCGAAGACGACGATGTTCTCGCCGATACGGTTGAGAATCTCGGGACGGCCGAGTTCCAGCTTGAAATAGTCCTCGACCGCGCCGCGAATGGCCTTCTCGACCTCGGGGTACGTCATATCCATGGTGACATTGGCATGGCGGTTACCGAAGGCATCCTTGACGTACATGCCCAGGTTGGAGGTGAAGATGATGATGCACTCGGAGAAATAGACGGTATTGCCCTGGCCGTCGGTCATGCGGCCGTCTTCCAGAATCTGGAGGAACTTGTCAAGGATAGTGGGATGTGCCTTCTCAATCTCGTCAAAGAGGAGTATGGAGAAGGGCTGCTTGCGCACTGTGTTGGTGAGCTGGCCGCCGGCCTCGTAGCCCACATATCCTGGAGGGGCGCCCATGAGCTTCTGGTCGGAGTGGCTTTCCCCGTACTCGGACATGTCAAAGCGGATGCATGCGGACTCATCGCCAAAGAGCTTTTCTGCCAGTGCCTTGGCTGTCTCCGTCTTGCCTGTACCGGTGGGACCGGCATAGAAGAGAACGCCCTTGGGTTTGGCGGTGGAGGAGGAGGACAGGCCGTTCATGCCGGTGACGGCGCGGCGCACCACGTCCAGGGAACGCTCCAGTGCGGCGTCCTGCCCCTTGACGCGTTTTTCCAGATCGGCCTTGGCGGTCTTCAGGCTCTTCATGGAGAGGGATTCCCAGGGATTGGTGCGGATCCCGTACTTGTACAGGTCCACCACCGTGCACAGATCGCGGATGGGTGTCATCTCCCGGCGGGAGAGATTGCGCAGGGCATCCAGTTCGGTAAAGGTCATGCCCTCGGTGAGGCCGACAAACTTCTCCTGCAGCTTTTCCAGATCCTCCGGGTGCTCCAGATAGTAGGGACTGTCGGTGCGGTAGACGGAGCTGTCAAAGAAGGAGGAGAAGGCCGGACCGGAAATGAGACGCTTGCGCTCATCACGGTCGGGGGCCTCCAGTGTGATGGTCTTGCACACCGGGTTGTTCAGATAGAACCAGGTGGGGAGATCGTTGAGCTTGTTGACAAGGAGAATGAGCAGGTTCTGCTTTCTCCCGTAGGCGGTGCGCACGGTGGAGGCGGAAAGTGCCGCCTGGAGCAGGAGATTGAAGCTGTTGACATCCTGTTGGTCCATGCGCTCGGGTGTAGTGATATAGTGGCTGGCCAGCTCCATAATCTGCACACTGGCCTTGCGGGGATTGAGCATGGCGCGGCGTATGATGTTGGGGGCCGTGTTGGCGTCATTACCCTTGAACTCAGCGGGGATCACGCCGTTTTTGACTTCGCCGTGATTTTCGCTGGCATACTCGGCGAGCATATCCGGTGACCAGGGATTCATAAAGCCGATGAGATTGGAGTAGAAGACAATCTCGTCATAGCCCTGGTCGGAGAAATAGCCGTGAAGATAGCGGGAAAGCGGGACGAGCTCATCCTCCTTCACCGAGCCGGGGATAGGATAACGGTACTGATCCAGCACATTGCCTTCAAGAATCAGAAGCGGTGTGAGCGAGGAAAAGAGCTCCAGCTCACGATGCCATTTTGAAATGAGCGGTTCCACGGGCATTTTCCTTTCTGAGAGAACTTAGGGATGAGGGAATCATAACACAACGCGCCCCGTCACACAATAATTCGGGGAATGGCAGGAATTGCCGCGCTTGCAGCGAAAAAAGAAAAACAGAAACAAGGTACAACCGTATAGCAGCAGAGGGGGATGTGCGTGATACACGACCAGATCGACCGGCTTTCACTCTACACCAGCCTTATTCCGTATGCGTCCCATATCGCACAGGCCTTCTCGGAGGGGGATAAAGCCGAGGCACTGTGCGAGGTGAAAGAGATCTGGGGCGTGACGCGTCCGGAAGCGGAGCTCAAGCGGGAAACACCCGAGGAGGCCGTAGAGCTGATTCTTCTTCGCAGCGGGGAGGAAGCGGTGTATGTTTCCGGCGAGGATGCTGCGAAAGCGTCAAGGGTGCATCTGCTTCCAGGACAGTTCCTGGCGATCTATCCCGGGGAGAGCTATCTCATGCAGGGGATGACAGGAGATGAGCCCGGTCCTGTGGAAAAATGGCTCTGCCGTCTGCCCTGCCCTCCAGCTTTCTGTCATCCGCAGGATTGAGCAGGCGCGTGGAAAGAAGTGCCATCTGCCTGAAACTGTCATTGCGTGTAAGATCTCTGAGAATTAGGCTCGTGCAAGCTGATTGTAATGCAGGGACGCATCCGATTTGGAACGTGTCCCTGCGTTGCGTTTGCGGTGCTTTCCGAAGAGACTATCTTTTTGGTATCTTTGAAGAACAGGCTCAGAAAGTCATGGAGGTGTATAACTTTGAGCGGATATGATGGATGGAAACTTCCCAAATTCCTGGAAGGAGAACCGCTTCCAGAAGGTTATCACGATCCGGTTAATCCCTATGAGCTGCATCCACGTTGTCCATATGACCTACAAAAGCTTATGCGGTATGCTTTTACTTCCGGTCGAAAGATAGAGGACATGACAAAGGAAGAAATCATGCAATTCGCAGTTTGATCTGAGATCTGATTAGTCCTTTGTTTCCACAGCGGGCAGGCTGTTATCAACGTTGATAACAAAGCCTGTAGAGGCAGTGGAATATGAATAATCAGAGTCACGCAGAGTAACAGGAGTACCAGAATTAAGACAAAAAGCGTTAGGACACATTGAGTTCTGTTCTTTGCATGGTCCGGCGGACGTTTCGTCCTGTTGCACGCTCTTGAAAAGAAGGGAAAAACACCTGAATCCGAATTGAAGCAGGCGGAACGTGAATACAAAGACTGGAAAGAAAGGAATGGCAAATAATGAACAATCTGACACTTCCCACCGAAAAAACGGCTCTAATGCTTTATATTTCAAGGGAAGTCACCGTGTCCAATTGTCAT
>JAFUZB010000301.1 GCA_017476845.1 Clostridia bacterium | reverse complement strand
GAGGGCAACAACTTCCGCGGGTACCTGGGCGCCGACAAGGTCGGTTTCTCCCTCTCCCGCTTCCTCATCCGTTTGGTCGGCACCAAGAGCCAGATCGAGCGCACCGTCAAGCAGGAGCCCGCGAGCTACTCCAACTTCTTCATCGGTTCGGACAACATGATCTACGGTATTCTTTCCAATAAGAACACCGCCCAGATCCGAAAGCTCAATTCCGTGGGCACCAACACCTATCCCGAGGAAACCTACGGCTTCACCCTCCCCGACCGCACAACAGGCGCCACCAACAAGGTGCTGGAGCCCACCTTCGCCGATATCACCGTGGAGGACAACGGCATCATCACCGTCGTGGACCGCGGAACGGGCCTGATCTACCAGTATGACCAGGACGGCAACCTCCTGTGCTGCTTTGGCGGCCTGGGCGATGCCGGCGGGCTCTTCCAGATCCCGATCAGCATTGACGCGGACAGCGAAGGCTATCTGTACGTGCTGGACTATCAGAACAACGAGATCACGGTCTTTGCGCCCACACACTTTATCCGTCTGGTCCACCAGGCAGTCACGCTCCACGGCGAAGGCCGGTATGCCGAGGCCCTCGGCTACTGGCAGCAGGCGCTGGAGATTGACAGCAACTATGCCTTGGCCCACCGCGGCGTGGCCAAGATCATGGGCAAGCAGGAAAAATGGGAGGACGCGCTGCGCTCCTATGAGCTTGCCAGCGACAAGGAAGGCTATTCCGAGGCCTTCGCAGAATACCGGCACGAATACTTCCGCCAGCACTTCCTGGTGGTGGTGATCGCCACCGCAGCGATACTTTACCTTTTCGGCAAGCTCATCGCCCTTGCCAAGCGCAAGGCCGACCAGTGGGCCGATGACGTACAGATGGGGAGGGGACTGTAATGGCCAGCCTGAAAATGTGTGTCATGATGCTCTTCCATCCCATCGTGGTGAGCGAGCACATCAAAAAGCAGCGCTGACAGGAGGGGTTCCGGAAACAGACCATCCTTCTGGTCGTCTCCATTCTCCTCCTGGCCCTTGGGGTCAACATCTTCAGCATCTACTTCACCCACTATCCCCTGGCGTCGGTCTCGGTGCGCAAGGCCAATCTCCTTCTTGAGACCGGCAAACTCTTTATCCCGGTCCTCACCTGGGTGCTTGCCTCCTACGCCATGACCACGATTCTCGACGGTGCCACCAAGATCGGGGAAGCCATGCTCTACAACACCTTGACCCTGGTCCCCTATGTGATCTTCACGATCCCCTTTGTCCTCCTCTCGCGCATCATGGACGCCAATCAGAGCGGGCTTTACACCGTACTGACCGGAGGGCTCCTGGTATGGATGGTGCTGCTCATGATCGTGGGCCTCAAGGAAATGAACGGCTATACCGTGGCAAAAACGCTGCTTGTGGTCTTCCTGACCCTCTTTACCATGGCCGTCATCTGGGCCACCATCGTGCTGCTCTTCACCATCTCTTCCCAGTTCGTCACCATGATCCGGGAAGTCTACTATGAGATCATCTATCGTCTGTAAGGAGGGGTAGACACAGCATGAAGAAAACACTCCTGTTGGTTTTGCTATGTCTCCTGTTCTGCGTCTGCGCCCACTCGGAGGAGAGCGGGAGTGAGCGGCTGCTGGTCAGCGAAAACGAGCGGCTTGCCCTCTACCTTACCGGGGACAACTGCCAGATTGATATCGAGGACAAGCTTACGGGAAAAACCTGGTCCTCCACCATGAACGACGAGACGGCGGAGGGACTGAAGATCATCCCCGCCCAGCAAAAGCGCATAACCTCGCTCCTCGCCGTCAACTGCACCAACCTGGAATCCGGCCTGGGCGACGTCAACAATATGGCACTCATGGCCGAAAAGGACCTGACAAGCAGCTACGAGCTCATCGAAAACGGGGTGCGCCTCACCTACTACCTGGGGACTTACCAGGTGGGGGTCACGATCGATATTCTCCTGGACGGCGCAAGCCTCCTTGTGCGGATGCCGTACACGGGCATTGTGGAGGACGGGGATTTCTCCCTCGTCAGCGTCGATGTCCTCCCCTTCCTCTTTTCCGCGACCGATACCGCACAGGGCTTCTTCCTCTATCCGGACGGCTGCGGCGCGATCATGGAGTTTACCGACTTTGCGCATTACAGAGAGCCCGCCAAGCTCTACTCCGTCTACGGGGACTATCAAAGACAGCCCACCCTCCTGGACATGTTCTCCCAGGAGGCCGCGGACACCCTCTTCCCCGTCTTTGGCATGAACCGCGCAGGGCACGGCCTCATGGCCATCATTGAGGACGGGGCCGAGACTGCACGCATCTCCGTCAACAGCTCCAACAACATCATCGGCATCAACTACCTCTTTGCCAATTTCCAGTACCGCCGCTCCTTTGAGGACAAGCGCGTGACCACCCGCGACATCAAGGTCTTCGACAAGGAAGACATCAAGGTGGACTATCAGATGCGCATCCTCTTCATGGAGGAGGACGATCCCACCTACAGCACCATGGCACTGACCTGGCGCGACTATCTCCTGGAAAAGGGTGTTGTCCGGCGCGTAGAGACTTCTCCCACGGTCGCCATTGATCTTTTCATGAACGCGCCCGAGGAGGGACTCATCTTCGACACTCCGCGCACGGTGACCACCCTTCAGCAGGCACGGGACATTCTCACCGCACTGAACAGTCTGGGCGTTGAGAACATACGCGCCTCCGTCAAAGGCTGGACGCGCGGCGGCTATGGCAAGACGCCCGACCGCTTTCCCATAAACGGTGCCATCGGCAAGGACAGCGACCTCAAGGCGCTCCTGGATACCGCCGGGGAGATCGGCGCAACGCTCTCCCTCACCGCCAACTTCATGGAGGCCAAGGCCGATCAGCGCGGCTATTCCCACCGCAACGATGTCGTTTATACTGGCAACCATACGATCCTGACCGACCTGGATGAAACGGTGTTCCTTCTGAGCCCGGACGTGGCCAAGGACAAGTTCGATACCTTCCTGAGCAAAGCCTCCACCTTTGCCTTGGGCGCAGTCAGGCTCGAACGCATCGGCCAGTATGTCGGCTACAATTACGCCACCAACCGCTACTTTACGGCAGCGGACGCCCTGAACGTGTATCTTGCGATGCTGGACGAAGCGAAAGCGGCCTTGGGCACCGTGGAGACGGAGGGCGGCAACACCTGCCTGCTCGGGCACGCCGACTTCTTCACCCGCGTTCCCTATGAGGACGCCGGGTACCAGTTCACCACCACCTCCGTCCCCTTCTACCAGATTGCCCTGCACGGCCTGGTGGACTATGCGGGCGAGCCCGGAAACCTGAGCAGCGATCTGGAGCGCGAGGTGCTCAGATGGGTCGAGATGGGATACACGCCCTACTTTGAGCTCACCTACGACAACACCGAGGAGCTCATGTACACCGACTATCAGAGTCTCTTCTCGGCGCAGTACAGCGCCTGGCAGGACCGTGTTGCCTGGGCAGCCAAGCAGTTCACCGAGGGTCCCCTCGCCGCCTTGCACGATCAGATGATGACAGAGCACCTGCGCGTAAGCGACACCCTCATTAAGGTGACCTACGAAAACGGGACCGTCGTCTATGTGAACTACGCCTCCGAGCCCGCTTCCATTGACGGCGTGACGGTCGATGCCATGGGCTGGACCGCTGTAGAAAACTAAAAAAACGCAGAGAAAACTTCCGGCACAGGCTCTGCGCCGGAGATACTAAAAGGAGGTCAGGCCCATGAGCGCCCGGGAAAAATCTGTTTCCGGCAAGCCGAAAAAGAGAATGGGAATTGACAGAAAACGCTCCCTGGAAGCGTACATCTTTCTGATTCCATGGCTCATCGGTATCTGTGTTTTCTTTGCCTACCCGATTTTCACCTCGGTCCGTCTCTCCTTTTCCAAGATCACGTCCTTCAAGGGACTCCTCACCGAGTGGGTGGGGCTGGAAAACTACGAGTACATCTTCTTCTACGATATCAACTTCGTGCCGACCTTCCTGCAGGTGGTGTATGACACCCTCATCAACACCCCGCTGTGTATCGTCTTTTCCCTGGTCATCGCGATTCTCATCAACCGCAAGATGGTCGGGCGCGGCTTCTTCCGCACCGCCTTCTTCATCCCGGTGCTCCTGGGCAGCGGCTACATCATGAAGCAGCTTCTTGGCATGGGCGTGGACGGCACGACGATCACTACCGGCATCATGGTACCCAAGCTCATCAGCGACCTCCTCGGTCCCTCCATCAGCACCGTGGTGCAGAGCTTTCTGGACCGGATCACGGTGGTGCTCTGGAAGAGCGGCGTGCAGATCGTGCTGTTCCTGGCGGGCCTGCAGGGCATCTCCGGATCCCTGTATGAAGCCGCGAAGGTGGACGGCGCGACGGAGTGGG
>JAFUZB010000300.1 GCA_017476845.1 Clostridia bacterium | reverse complement strand
CGAGTATGTGACCTATACCGACCAGCAGAAGGTCGTGAGAAAAGCAAGCTCTGGCTGCTCGGTTGATAGCTGGCGCGTGACCTATCAGAACGGACATGAGGTGGAAAGAATCTTCCTGTACAATGATGTGTATAAGCCAAAGGCAGAACGCATCTATGTGGGAGTGACCTCAAGATAAAGCCCAACACAAAAACAGGAACGGTTATAACCGTTCCTGTTTTTGTGTTGGACTTAGGTTCAGGCCTGTCCGTTGCAGCCGAGCACGTCAACGATCTTGTGCTTGACCATTTCCTTGATCGCGGTGCGGGCTTCGCCCAGGTACAGACGCGGATCGAAGTCGCCGGGCTTCTCGTCAGAGTGCTTACGCACAGCTGCGGTGAAGGCAAGGCGCAGGTCGGAGTCGATATTGATCTTGCACACGGCCATGGTAGCGGCCTGACGGAGCTGTTCCTCGGGAATACCGACAGCATCCGGAAGCTTTCCGCCGTTTTCGTTGATGATCTTGACGAATTCCTGCGGCACGGAGGACGCACCGTGGAGAACGATCGGGAAGCCGGGCAGGCGCTTGGAGACTTCTTCGAGAATGTCGAAGCGCAGGGGCGGGGGCACCAGGATGCCGTCCGCATTGCGGGTGCACTGGGCTGCGGTGAACTTGTAGGCGCCGTGAGAGGTGCCGATGGCGATGGCCAGGGAGTCGCAGCCGGTGCGGGTCACGAACTCTTCGACGTCCTCGGGACGGGTGTAGGAGGAATCCTCAGCGGCGACCTTCACGTCGTCTTCCACACCGGCGAGGGTACCGAGCTCGGCCTCAACGACAACACCGTGATCATGGGCATAGTCGACGACCTGCTTGGTGATCTTGATGTTCTCTTCGAAGGGAAGGCCGCTCTTGTCGATCATGACAGAGGAGAAACCGCCGTCGATGCAGCTCTTGCAGGTCTCGAAATCGGGGCCGTGGTCGAGGTGTACGGCGATGGGCAGATCGGTGTCGGCGACAGCCGCTTCGATCATCTTCATGAGATAGACGTGCTTGGCATACTTGCGGGCACCTGCGGACACCTGAAGGATCAAGGGAGCATTGCACTCCTTGCCGGCTTCGGTGATGCCCTGGATGATTTCCATGTTGTTGACGTTGAACGCGCCAATGGCATAGTGGCCTTCATAGGCCTTTTTGAACATTTCAGTCGTGGTAACGATGGCCATGGGGATCGCCTCCTGATGATTTATCGGTTCCGATTATATCACACAAACTTTTCCGTGCAAAGCACGAGGCAGAGTACACTGAGGGTACACTGAAGGAAATATGGGAAAATGTCGAATGAGGGTGTCACGGCATATCACTTGCAAGGAAAATGAAACGGGAAAAGTAGGAACGGGAAAGCCTGGTAGAAAGATGGAAAAGTGGCGGGCATCCCGCGTGCTATGCGGGGAAAGTACAGGGCGTACGAAGAAGCAGCGCATCGTCCAACCACGGCGTTTCGGTCAGGGTATCCGCGTCCGGACAGGTATCCCAGCAGCGCCAGGTCATATCACGGTTGTAGGTGCGCTCGCACAGCGGGGTGAGTCCGCCCACTCCGGAAAGCAGAAGCAGGCCGTCCTGCGTATTCTCCACAGCCATGGGAAGCAGAGAGAATGTCTTGAACGCATCGCCGTAGTTTTCAAGCCAAACGTTTCGGCCGGGGAAAAGTTCGCTGAAGGACAGGACATGCATTCTTCAGCACCTTCTTTCCGTATGGGTTTCCTTCCAGAGCTGTGCATCCTCCGGGGAAGCGATGAGGGAGGCGGGGAGGACACCGAGGATGCGCCCGATGAGCGTGACCGTGTCACTTTCGGAAAAGGTCATGACAGGGAAGGCGGGGTTCAGAGAGTGCAGGCCGTCCGCTTCATAGCGCTTGATGTACATTTCGTTGCCTGCCATGAAGGCCCCGATCTCCCCGAAGGCAAGGGCGCCGTCCCGGATGCGCTCTACGAGCACCAGATCCCGGTCGTGGTAGACTGGCTCCATGCTCTCCCCGTTTACGGGAAACACAGCATCGGCATTGCGGAGGAGGGGATCGTCGTAGAGATAGATCGGCTCTCCAGTGTCCTGGAAGTCAATGGGATCCCCGATACCGGCGGCAAGGGAGTGACTGACGCGCGTGAGCGCGACAATGGGGCGAACACGGTCCGTCTCCTCTGCGGCAAGAAGCGCATGGGAGAGTGCGGTAAGTGCGGCCTTGTGGCCTCCACTTAGACGCCTGTACTCGGCGATGAGACGCCGCTCTTCGGTGCTTGTGCAGGTGGGATCCGGAAGGTCATAGAGATCATAGAGTGTGACATCGAGGACCGCTGCGATTCGGGGAAGACTGCCGATGTCAGGCCGGGTATGTCCCAGCAGCCAATGGTTCATCACGCCGTAGGATACGCCGACAAGGGCAGCGAACTGCTTTTGGTCCAGTCCGCGCTCCATGCGGAAGCGGTTCATCTGGCGGCTGACAATACAGATAGGATCGGCTTCCCAACTGTCAGGTGCAGGTACGAAGGAGATCAGGGAGGAGGCGGTTTTGCGTCCCATAGGGTTCAGCTCCTTTCCGGGAAACGTCGAACAGGGAAATGGTATCATACAAAACTGATAATATCAATATAAACAATATACAAAATTGAAAATCGATAGCACAAAAGGCAAAATGCGCGTGTGGAAGGGCAAGTCTTTGCTTTTTCAGGATGATTTCAAGATGGGTGCGGTGAAACGAGTCTTTCTTTCCTGTAAAACGATATTGCACGATAATGGGTGATGTGCTATTATACGCACCGGTCTGCAGGAGCCGTACTTTCCCAAGTACCCACGTTCATTTACTCTACTCTGCATATGGAAAGGACTAGAAAAGACGATGAATAAGACAGAAATTATTGAAGTTGTATCCTCCAAAGCTGAAGTAACCAAGGCTGAGGCCTCTCGTATTGTCAACGCTACCTTCGATGCTATCACCGAAGGTCTCGAGAACGATGGCAAGGTTGTGCTGGTTGGATTTGGCACCTTTGAGGTCCGCTCCCGTACCGCTCGTACCGGCCGCAATCCCCGCACTGGCGAGGCCATCAAGATCGAAGCTTCCCGCGTTCCTGCCTTCAAGCCCGGCAAGGATATGTAGGAGAGCGTCAACAAGAAGTCCAAGAAGTAATCCCATAAGAGTTCT
>JAFUZB010000024.1 GCA_017476845.1 Clostridia bacterium | reverse complement strand
AGCATAACACCTGACTTTGTGACGCCGGATCAGTTGACACAGATGGAAGCTGAGGCGTTCTCAGGCACGGCTGCGACCTTCATATGGCTTACCGATGGTGTGGCTTCCATCGGGGACGGTGCATTTGCAAATTGTAAGGGTCTGCACTTTGTCCGCATTCCGTATAGCTGCCACAGTATCGGAGAAAAGGCGATTCCCGCAGGTACTGTGTTACTGGTCGATTGGGGGAGCGACGCATACAATTATGCCATTGAGCATGGCTATCCCTATATTACTTATGCAGAAGGTTTCAATGGCTGACAGAAAAGCTTTCTTCCCTTGAAAGGGATGCGGTGAGTATCTGCATCTTGGTGTCTTGCAGATTGTCGAAGCTGGGCAATAGATGGAGTATACAGGCGGGACAGCATCAGGCAAAGGAAAGCTAAGCCATTCTTTCGCCTGGATAGATTCGCTGTGCATTGTGACTGCAACTTTGCCAGCCATGGGAAGTGCCCATCCTGTAGATCTAAAGTTTCCTTGCAACGAGGAAGCATAGTAGCAGGGTGGGCTTCTTATCATCCAAAGGAGATTTGAGCATTGATTTGGCATACGGTTCGCGAAAGAAGGGGAATAAGTATCTTTGCCTAGAGATCTATAAGAAGGACAGATCGGATCATGTATACTGGAAGGATCCAAAAAGGAATTCCGGACATGAGACAATTGGGATGGAGGATGTCAACGGGTAGATACAACACTTTTGATATTCTATTCCAGTAGTCGAATAATTGAGAAATGAGAGGAACTGGAATCATGGATGATGGTATGGCAAGAATCAGCGTAGAAGGGAAATATTCCGTTTTTTCTTTCCGTGACACATGCATTAGATTCAGAACATCACCCAAATTAAAGAAATATCTTCGAGTAAAAGAGTGGGATAATGGTTATCTGGTTGTAGATGTTGATTATTCAACACTCGGAGAAACAGAGGAGTACGTTGATCTTACGTCAATCCTTGATGATCTGTATATTGACGCACAGAGATTCCTCAAGCCAATTAAGGGGGTATTGATAGAGCATGTTTGATCAAAGAAAAATAGCAGACGAGGCAGACGTTATTATTGATGGGTTTGCATATATTAAGAAGGAAGAAGATAGGATTACGATAGTCAATCTGAACCGCGAAGGGCATGCGGCACTCATCTTTCCATCAGGGGAAGTTGTAGAAACAAGTATGGATGAAATTGAACTTTCTATAGCATTAGGCTATTTGGAAAGGGCAAAGACTTACATGGAGGAAAACTGTGCCGAAATACTATGAGTTTAAGGTATGTGGATACTATCTGTATTTCACATCGAAATGTATTGTAGAGGCCATGCATGTGCATGCCAGTGATTCCAAGCTTACAGAAGCAGGTTCTGGTAAACTCTTTGTGAAGGGCAACGGGGATACGATTGTTCAAAACCAAGGCAGAATCAGTGACAGACATATACGGGAAATTCAGAGATTCATTAAAGACAACTATAAAGAAATGTATCGAAAATGGGCTTCGATCAGCGAGACTGGGTTCTATGAAGAAAAATGAGGTACAGAGCGATTTCAAAATTGATGGGAGCCATTGGGTTTCCCCAACAGACAAGCAAGCTACCATCTTGCAGTGATGGCAGCTTGCTTGTTTATGTTTACAGCTTCCGAACAGATGACCGCCCGGGTGGCGCAAGAGAACATCGGGATCGCGGAAGACGGGTCAGGCAGGACTTGTCTGCACCTGCATCACCACATATCCGGCATCGGTTACGGCCTTGCGAAGCATAGCTTCATCCGGCAGCGTTTTGCAGTGCACCTCGGCTCTGTGATCTGCGATCCGTACGCGGGAACGTACGCCGTCCAGACGGTTGAGCGCGTTTTCCACCTTTCGCGCGCACTGGTCGCATGTCATGCCGCCAATGTCCAGAGTGGCATGATATGGGTAGTCAGATAGCCGCCCATGGACGGCAACCTTTTTTTCGGAGGCCTCATGCGCTCCGCAGCATGCACTGCCTTTGCGCGCACGCCGCACGGTACGTACAATCGCCCAGACGATGAGTGCGCCAAGGAGCAGAACCACAAAGAACTGCATCATGACAGGCCACCTTCTTTCCGGCATTGGGAGCATTGATCACAGGAGACGCAGGAGGTGCAGTTGCAACTTCCTGCTTTTCCTGTGCGGATGCGCCTGAAAGCCATCCAGACGCTCAGGGCGATCAGAAGAAGAATCAGGATGTCCCAGATGTTCATGGCGGTTTCCTTTCAAATGAAGATCATGCAGGTGAAACGGACGAGAAGGGCCGCGCACCAGGCGATCACGCATTGCCACACGACGAGGGCAACGGCGGTTTTTCCGCCAAGCTCGCGCTTTACAGAGGCAATCGCGGCCACGCAGGGGGTATAGAGCAGGGAGAAGACCAGCATGCTTGCCGCAGCGAGGGTTCCGATTTCGTTGACTCCGCCTGCAAAGAGGATCTCCATCACGGATACTACGCTCTCTTTGGCCATAAATCCAGAGATGAGCGAAGTGACAATGCGCCAGTCGCCCAGACCGACAGGGCGCATGAGGGGAGCAACGAAACCTGCAACGACAGCCAGGATGGAGTCTGCGGAGTCCTCGACGAGATTGAAGCGGAAGTCAAAGCTCTGCAGAAACCATACCACGATTGTCGCGATAAGGATCACCGAGAAGGCCTTCTGGAGGAAGTCCTTGGCCTTCTCCCAGAGCAGCTGCAGGACACTGCGCGCGCTGGGTATACGGTAATTGGGAAGCTCCATGACAAAGGGAACGGGCTCACCGCGAAAGAGGGTGTGCTTGAAGAGGAAGGCCACCAGAATACCGACAAGGATGCCCAGAAGGTACAGTCCGGAGATGATCCACCAGCTGGAGGCGGGGAAGAAGGCGGAGACAAAGAAGCCGTAGATCGGAAGCTTGGCGGTGCAGCTCATGAAGGGCGTGAGGAGAATCGTCATGGTGCGGTCCCGCTCACTGGGAAGGGTGCGTGTGGACATGACTGCAGGCACCGTGCAGCCAAAGCCTATGAGCATCGGGACAATGCTTCTTCCGCTCAGTCCGATGCGGCGAAGGAGCCTGTCCATGAAGAAGGCGACACGGGCAATGTATCCGCTGTCCTCCAGAAGCGACAGAAAGAAGAACATCGTGACGATGATGGGAAGGAAACTGAGCACGGAGCCTACACCCTCAAAGATGCCGTCAAGGACGAGGGACTGAATCACCTCGTTGACATTCCCGGCCGCCATGGCATGTTCCACAAGCCCCGCCAGCGCATCAATGCCTGCCTGCAGAAGATCCTGCAACCATGGCCCGATCAGGCTGAAGGTCAGATAGAAGATGAGTACCATGATCGCGACAAAGACGGGAATGGCTGTCCATTTGCCAGTGAGGATACGGTCCAGTTTCTCGCTCCGCAGGTGTTCGCGGCTCTGGGCTGGCTTGATGACGCACCTGTCACAGACTTTGTGGATAAAGGTGAAACGCATGTCTGCCATGGCGGCGCTCCGGTCCAGGCCGCGCTCCTTTTCCATCTGCAAGACGATGTGCTCCAGCATCTCCTTCTCATTCTCATCCAGGTTCAGCTGCGCGGTGATGAGCGCGTCGCCCTCTATGATCTTGGCTGCCGCAAAGCGCACAGGGAGTGAGGCGGCCTGCGCGTGGTCCTCAATGAGATGGATGACCGCATGCAGACAGCGGTGCACTGCGCCGCCGTGATCCCCCGCGTCACAGTAGTCCTGTTTCAGGGGCTTTTCCCCGTATTTTGCGATGTGGATCGCGTGTCGTACCAGCTCGTCAATTCCCTGGTTTTTCGCGGCGGAGATGGGAACGACCGGGACGCCCAGCATCTCCTCCATCGCATTGAGATCCACGCTTCCGCCGTTGCCCTTCATCTCGTCCATCATGTTGAGTGCAACGACCATTGGAATGCCCATCTCCAGGAGCTGCATGGTCAGATACAGACTGCGCTCAATACTGGTCACGTCCACAATGTTGATGACGGCATGGGGATGCTGGGTGAGCACAAAGTTCCTGGAGACCAGCTCCTCGCTGGAATAGGGGGACATGGAATAGATGCCGGGAAGGTCGGTGATCACGGTGTGGCTGTGGCCGCGTATGGCGCCGTCCTTACGGTCGACCGTGACCCCAGGGAAGTTGCCCACATGCTGGTTTGCGCCGGTGAGCTGGTTAAAGAGTGTGGTCTTTCCGCTGTTCTGGTTGCCCACCAGCGCAAAGGTGAGGACTGTATCCTCGGGAAGCGGATTCCCGGTGCCCGAGGGATGAAAGCGCCCCTCCTCGCCAAGGCCCGGATGGGCTGTCGGGCGATGGTGTGCCTGTGCTATGGGGGAGGCGGAGGGAGAGGAGAGCTTTTCTAGGGTAATGTTCTCTGCATCGGCCAGGCGGAGGGTCAGCTCGTAGCCGTGGATGCGAAGCTCCATGGGATCGCCCATGGGCGCCAGCTTGACCACGGTGACCTCCTCACCGGGCAAAACGCCCATGTCCAGGAAGTGCTGTCGCAGAGCACCGTCTCCGCCGACCGCCTGGATGCGTCCGGTTTCACCTGGGGAAAGTTCGCTGAGTTTCATAGGTGACCTCCATACAGATTCTTGTATCGCTTTCAGTCAAAGGTTTCATAAAAAGCTATAGAGAAAAGCTTTTTATGAAAGATATCTGGGCAAAAGAGAAACCGACAGTGTCGGTCTCGGGAGAGATGATTTACGATCCGGTAAAGGCCTGCGGGCTTTCCTCCGCAAAGGTCAGACAGCGCCCCAGGATGCGTTCAAGCTCCAGGGCATCGTTTTCTCCGAGAAAGCGGAAAAGCTGCGATTGTACGCTCGCGGCATTCGCTTGGAGCTGTTCTGCCCGGGCCAGGCCTTTCTCTGTCAGGTGAACATGCACTCTTCTGCGGTCCTCCGGGTCCTGTCTGCGCTCAATGTGCGCTTTAGCCTCCAGCTGCCTGAGAATGTTGGCGACCCTGCCTGTGGTAAGACCGGTGCAACTCTTAATTTCGCCTGCGAGCATGGAGCTTCCGGCATAGTACAGGCACATTACGACGGCGTCCTCGCCCTCCCGTGACAGGACGGTGTCGTAGCGGTAGACAGCCCGCAGATGATCATAGTACAGGCGGCACAGCTGGTCTGTCCTCTCCGGATAGACTGACATGCGCTCACCCACCTTCCGTTCATCTGCCAGATGCACTATCTGTGCTGAATGTTAGTTCCATGCAACTAACATGATTCTACAGGGAGTGGGTTAACCTGTCAAGCTTGGGATTCAGTCCAACTCCACAAAGTCGGCAGGCAGCCAGACGATGCGCCGGACACCGCCGTCAGCGGGATCGTAGCCGAATTGGGCATACCCGTTTTCCACTGAGTAGAGGATGCCGCGCGTGCCGGAGTAGACGAGGTAATCATACTGGGCATAGGTGTTGCCGGGCCCGGCGTAGGGCTGGCAGGTCCAGATGACATGCGCATTGGAGGCGCTAGATGGGGAGGTATACCCGCTTGTGGCGGTAGGGATCTGTGCGTCCGATACGAGCTGCCCCATATCGATCCATACCAGGTGCTGCACGTCCTCTGCGTCCGTGAAGGAGAACTGGGCATATCCGGCCTCGCGGTTATACATGAGGCCCTCGGTCCCTGCCGGCACGGTGAAGCTGCAGGGGAGATAGGCTGTCCCGGGTCCGCGGTAGGCAGTGGCGGTCTGCGTCGCCCTCGCCTCTACAGGCGCCTCGTCCAGGGGAAGGAGGCCGGCATCGATATCCACGCGCTTAAGGCCGGTGTAGGCCCGCATCAGGCCGCCGCGGTAGCTGAATTCGACCTGCACCCAGGGCACATCATTGACATCGTAGGCCAGGGAGAGCACGTTGACCTTGTCCCCGGAGGAGAAGAACGAGCCGGGCTCCGCATAGCCTGTCGAGGGCCCTTCCCGCGTGGCCATGCGCTGCAGGAGGGAGGCGGTGAGGGGCGTATAGACGCCTGTCTCCGCCCAGTCGGTGCTGGCATATGCGGGGGAGAGGGAAAGAAGCAGGCAGAGGAGAAACAGGACGGAGAGTACAGATGCGCGCAAACATAGCCTCCCTTGGAAGGATCTGGAATCATAATACACCATGCTTTCCTTCGGGGCAACGGGCGGGGGCAAATCCGCTTCTTTTCTATACCCTTTTGGCGGGGGAATGTCATTGACAGCACTTGTCGGCAACGGATACAATACAGCCAACGACTATAGAAGGGATGACGAGAAATGCATGAGAATCTGCAGGCTCTGGACTATGCAAGAGCCGCTTGCGATACCATGATGCGCACCTTTGCCGCACCGGACCTTCCGCCCAAGGGCCATTTTCACTACCATCAGGGCGTGTTCCTCTCCGGCATGCTGGAGACATGGAAGATCTGCGGGGATGACAAGTACTTTGACTATGCCAAAGCCTGGATTGACAGCGTGTTTGACGAGAATGGCCATATCCGGGATGTCTCTTTCGGTGACCTAGACGATATTCAGCCGGGCATCCTGCTCTTCCCGATCCGGGATAAGACGGGGGACAGCTACTACGACAAATGCATCGCGGATGTGGTGAGCGAGGTCCGTGCGATCCCGCGCACGCCCGAGGGCGGCTGGTGGCATAAGACCAACCTCACTGACCAGATGTGGCTGGACGGCCTGTATATGGGCGGACCCTTCTGCTCGGAGTATGCGAAGCGGACAGGGGACCGGGAGATGATGCAGGACGTCATCCATGAGGCCCTCCTGATGGAGCAGAATACCCGCGACGAGAAGACCGGGCTGCTACTCCATGCCTGGGACAGGACAAGGCTGCAGAGCTGGGCCGACCCCGAGACGGGCAAAGCCCCGGAGTGCTGGGGCCGCGCGATGGGATGGGTGCCGGTAGCCCTGCTCAATGATCTGGATTTCCTGGATGCGGACCTGCCGGGCCGCGACGAGGTCATCCGTATGGCCTGCGAGCTGCTGAAGAACCTGTGCCGCTATCAGTCCGAGGACGGAAGATGGTACCAGGTGGTGGACAGGGGCGACAGGCCCGACAACTGGCTAGAGAATTCCTGCTCAAGCCTGTATGTGGCCGGCCTTAGCAAAGCCGTGCGCAAGGGCTATCTCCCCGAAAGCTATCGGGAAAATGCTCTGGCGGGCTATGCAGGCGTGATCCGCTCGCTCACCTGGGAGGGCGAAAATCTGCAGATCGGCAATGTGTGCATCGGGACCGGTGTGGGCGACTATCCTTTCTATATCGCGCGCCCCGTCTCGGTCAATGACCTGCATGCCGTTGGCTCCTTCCTCATCATGTGCACGGAAGTCCATCGGATGCTGAACGCATAAAAGACACGGGAGGTTCCTACTATGTCAAGCAGTGATTCCATCGCCATCAACCGCGCCTACCTGGACAGCCTGGTCCTGGAGGGACGGATTATCGGAGCGGTGCATCCGGACGCCGGATGGACGCTCTTTGGAAAAACCTTTCAGACCCCGGTCATGACCGCGGCACTGAGCCATCTGGGTAAGGTCCATCCCGGCGGTGTGCCCGAGCTTGCCCGCGGCGCGGCTCTTGCCGGCGCCGCTGCCCAGATCGGTATGGGCGGGGTTGACGAGCTCAAAGAGGCCGCCTCGGGCAACAGCGGGGTGATCAAGGTTATCAAGCCGTATCAGGACGAGAAGGAGATCTTTTCCCGCATCGAGGCTGCTGAGGAAGCCGGAGCCCTTGCAATCGGCATGGACTTGGAGCACGCGATCAATACAGACGACGATCTGGATTCGGTGGTCGCGGGATATCCCATGGAGATGAAGAGCGTTTCGCAGATCGCAGCCTATGTGAAGGCGAGCAAGCTACCCTTCTTTGTCAAGGGTGCACTCAGTGTCTCGGATGCCCTGCGCGCACGCGATCTGGGCGTGGCGGGCCTAATCCTGGGCCACCACAACGGTCTCCTGCGCTGGGCCGTGCCGCCCGTGCAGGTGTTGCCGGAGATCAGAAAGGCCGTGGGAAGCGATCTGGTCCTCATCATTGACGGTGGGATTGCGGACGGCGCGGATGCCTATAAGGCGCTTGCCCTGGGTGCGGATGCCGTCTCTGTCGGCAAGCCGCTGATGGGACCGCTCGGGGAGAGCGGCGCCGAGGGCGTCGCGGCCACCATCAACCGCATTACCTCAGAGCTCAAGGGCTATATGGCCAGGACCGGCGTCAAGGACCTCAAGCATATGGACCCCAGCGTCATTCACTTCAGGAAAGCGTAACAACCGTACTATCGAAAGGAATCCCGGTATGCAACAGGAAAAACGGACGATGAGCACCGCAACGCTCCTCAGGCGTTTTCTGCCCTACTATAAGAAATACTGGAAGACAGTGGTCTTTGACCTGTGCTGCGCGGCACTGACGACGGTGGCCGAGCTGATCCTTCCCATGATTGTCCGCGCCATCACCGGCGCCGCCATGACCGAGGAGGGGATCGCGAGTCTTACGACAGGCTATGTTGTGCGCATCGGCGTCATCTACATGATCATCCGTGTCATCGACGCCCTGGCCAACTACTACATGCAGTCGGTGGGACACATCATGGGCTCGAAGCTGGAGACGGACATGCGCACGGATATCTTCCACCATCTCCAGCAGCTCTCCTTCAGCTACTATTCCTCCACCAAGGTCGGACAGATCATGTCCAGGATCACCTCGGACCTCTTTGAGGTGACTGAGTTCAGTCACCACTGCCCCGAGGAGTTCCTCATCGCCTTTGTGAAGATGGTGGCAAGCTTTGTCCTACTCATCCGCATGAATGTGCCCCTGACCCTCATGATGTTTGCCGTGCTTCCCTTCATGGCGTACTTTGCCGCTGTCTATAGCCGTAAGTTCCGCTCCGCCTTCAAGGAGCGCAACCGCCAGGTGGGCGAGATCAACGCGCAGATTGAGGACAGCCTCCTGGGCATCCGCGTGGTCAAGTCCTTTGCCAACGAGGGTGTGGAGGAGGAAAAGTTCGACGAGGGCAATCAGCGGTACCTGCACATCAAGGAGGTCTCCTACCGCTACATGGCCGAGTTCGGCACGAGCACGCGCATCTTTGAGGGGATCATGTATATCCTGGTGGTCGTGGCGGGCGGCATCTTCATTCACAACCGCACCCTGACCGCCTCGGACTTTACCGCATATCTCCTCTTTGCGAATATCCTGCTCAACTCCATTCGCCGCATCGTCGACTATGCCGAGCAGTTCCAGCGGGGCATGACCGGCATCGAGCGCTTCTTTGAGATTATGGATGCGCCCGAGGAGATCCGGGACCTGCCGGGAGCCAGGGAACTGAAGGACGTCAAGGGCGAGGTCACCTTTGACAATGTCGCCTTCCACTACGGCGAGGACAGCGATGTGCTCCATCACCTGTCCCTGAAGGTCGCCCCCGGGCAGTCAGTGGCCCTGGTCGGGCCGTCGGGCAGCGGCAAGACGACGCTGTGCAACCTGATCCCCCGCTTCTATGATGTGACGGAGGGACGGATTCTCATCGACGGCGAGGATATCAAGTCCTTCACGCAGAAGTCGCTTCGCCAGTCCATCGGCATGGTCCAGCAGGATGTCTATCTCTTTGCCGGTACGGTCATGGATAATATCCTCTACGGAAAACCCGGTGCGACCCGCGAGAAGGCCGAAGCGGCAGCGCGTATGGCCGGCGCGGACGGGTTTATCAGCCAGCTCCCGCAGGGCTACGATACCTATGTGGGCGAGCGGGGCGTGCGCCTCTCTGGCGGACAGAAGCAGCGCATCTCCATCGCGCGCGTGTTCCTCAAGAACCCGCCCATCCTGATCCTGGATGAGGCGACCTCGGCCCTGGACAACGAGAGCGAGCATCTGGTGCAGGCGTCCCTGGAAAAGCTCGCCAAGGGCAGAACCGTCTTCACCATTGCACACCGCCTGACCACCATCCGCGGGGCGGACGTCATCTGGGTGCTCACCGAAAACGGCATTGAGGAGATGGGCAGCCATAAGGAGCTCATGGCGCGCGGTGGGCTGTATGCCAGGATGTACCAGATGTATACCACAGACAACGGGGATCTCAGTGAATCGGCCTGACACAGGCCACGAAGGAGAAGAAAGATGATACTCAGACAGGCAAGGGAAGAGGATGTCGCGGCGATCTCGGCACTGTATGACGAGGTGGCGGCAAAGATGGAGGGCGAGGGACTGCACCAGTGGCACTGGGGCGATTACCCGAATGAAGCCTTGATCCGCGAGGACATTGCGCGCGGGGATATGTACTGCGTGATGGGCGAGCACGGCATGGCCATCGCGGTCTCGGTGAGCACGGAGCTGGAGGAGGCCTATCATGCGGTGAACTGGCTCTTCGGCGTGCGGCCCGGCGTATTCTACCGGCTCGCGGTCAAGCCCGAGATCCAGGATGAGGGCTACGGCACGCAGGCCATTGAGGATGTCTCTGAGATCCTGCGCGCCCGTGGCTGCGATGCGGTCAGGTGCGATACCTACTGTGAGAACACCCTCTCCATTCGGCTCTTTGCCAAGCTCGGCATGCGCCAGGCGGGCCGCATCCAGACCCATCGCCGGCGCAAGGAGTGCATCTGCTATGAGAAGCGGCTGGTGGAGGACTGCCCGCTGCTCCCGCTGCGCATGCATCCCGCCTTCCGCGGCGGTTCCCTGACGCCCTGGGGCGGCGAGAAGCTCATGACGGTCTACGGAAAGCCCATCGAGGATATCCCCACGGGTGAGAGCCTGGAGTGCAGCTGCGTGCCGGATTTGGAGAGCGTGGATGATACGGGCGCACAGCTCAGCTACCTCGTGAAGAAGTATGGGT